>DAITQD010000006.1:0-40025 GCA_036833255.1 Jatrophihabitantaceae bacterium | reverse complement strand
AGTACCAGATGTGGGTGACCGGCGCGGCGAGCTCGATGTGGCCCATCCGCTCACGGCGCACCTTGGCGCGGGTGACCTCGACGCCACACCGCTCGCAGATGATGCCCTTGAAGCGCACCCGCTTGTACTTGCCGCAGTAGCACTCCCAGTCCCGCGTGGGACCGAAGATCTTCTCGCAGAACAGGCCATCCTTTTCCGGCTTCAGCGTCCGGTAGTTGATGGTCTCGGGCTTCTTCACCTCGCCGTGGCTCCACTGACGGATGTCATCAGCGGTGGCCAGGCCGATACGCAGCTCGTCAAAGACGTTGACGTCGAGCAAGGTTCCTACCTTCTGTGGGTGGTGCCGTTACTTCGGTTCCCTCCGGCTTTGACCCCGGGAGCGTCGCTGTTCGGGCTCTCGCGCGACGCTGGCGGGGTCAAAGCGGCGTGTTTCTGTCAGACTTCTTCGACGCTGCTCGGCTCGAAGCGGCGGGACAGGTCGATGCCCAGCTCCTCGGCAGCGCGGTAGACGTCGTCGTCCGTATCGCGCATCTCGACGGCCACCCCGTCACTCGACAGCACCTCGACGTTCAGGCACAGCGACTGAAGTTCCTTCAGCAGCACCTTGAACGACTCGGGAATGCCCGGCTCGGGGATGTTCTCGCCCTTGACGATCGCCTCGTACACCTTGACGCGGCCGAGGATGTCGTCGGACTTGATCGTCAGCAGCTCCTGCAGCGCGTACGCGGCGCCGTAGGCCTGCATGGCCCAGCACTCCATCTCGCCGAAACGCTGGCCACCGAACTGCGCCTTACCGCCCAGCGGCTGCTGGGTGATCATCGAGTACGGGCCGGTCGAACGCGCGTGGATCTTGTCGTCGACCAGGTGCAGCAGCTTGAGGATGTAGACGTAGCCCACCGACACCGGCTCGGGGAACGGATCGCCGGAGCGGCCGTCCATGAGCAGGGCCTTGCCGGTGGAACCGATCAGCTGCTCGCCGTCGCGGGTACGCAGCGTCGAGTCCAGCAGGCCGGTGATCTCCGTCTCGCGGGCACCGTCGAAGACCGGCGTGGCGACGTTCGTGCCGGGCACACCCTGGCGGGTGTTCTCGGGCAGCCGGTCGGCCCAGTCGGGGTTGCCTTCGATCTTCCAGCCAGTCTTGGCGACCCAGCCCAGGTGCGTCTCGAGGACCTGGCCGACGTTCATCCGGCTCGGCACGCCGAGCGGGTTGAGCACGATGTCGACCGGGGTTCCGTCGGTGAGGAACGGCATGTCCTCGGGCGGCAGGATCTTCGCGATGACGCCCTTGTTGCCGTGGCGGCCGGCGAGCTTGTCGCCGTCCTGGATCTTGCGCTTCTGGGCGATGTAGACGCGGACCAACTCGTTGACGCCCGGGGGCAGCTCGTCGCCGTCCTCGCGGCTGAAGACGCGCACGCCGATGACCTTGCCGGCCTCACCGTGGGGCACCTTCAGCGACGTGTCACGAACCTCGCGGGCCTTCTCGCCGAAGATCGCCCTGAGCAGGCGCTCCTCCGGGGTCAGCTCGGTCTCGCCCTTCGGCGTGACCTTGCCGACCAGGACGTCACCCGGGACGACGTCCGCGCCGATACGCACGATGCCGCGATCGTCGAGGTCGGCAAGGACCTCCTCGGAGACGTTCGGGATGTCGCGAGTGATCTCCTCGGCGCCCAGCTTGGTGTCGCGCGCGTCGACCTCGTGCTCCTCGATGTGGATCGAGGTGAGCACGTCGTCCTGCACGAGACGCTGGTTGAGGATGATCGCGTCCTCGTAGTTGTGGCCTTCCCACGGCATGAACGCCACGAGCAGGTTCTTGCCCAGCGCCATCTCGGCATTGTCGGTGGACGGACCGTCGGCGATCACCTGGCCGGCCTCGACGCGGTCGCCCTCGTCGACGATCGGCTTCTGGTTGAAGCTCGTGCCCTGGTTGGAACGCGCGAACTTCGCCAGCCGGTAGGTCTGGTGGGTGCCGTCGTCGGCCATCACGACGATGTAGTCAGCCGAGAGTTCGGTGACCACACCGGGCTTGTCGGCCGTGACGACGTCAGCGGCGTCGACCGCGGCACGCAGTTCCATGCCGGTGCCGACCAGCGGCGACTCGCTGCGCAGCAGCGGCACAGCCTGGCGCTGCATGTTCGCGCCCATCAAGGCACGGTTGGCGTCGTCGTGCTCGAGGAACGGGATCATCGCCGACGCGACCGACACCATCTGGCGCGGTGAGACGTCCATGTAGTCGACGTCGGACGGGTAGATCAGGTCGACCTCGCCGCCCTTCTTGCGGCACAGGACCCGCGGCTCGGTGAAGTTGCCGTGGGCGTCGATGATCGCGTTGGCCTGCGCGATGACGTGCTTGTCTTCCTCGTCGGCGGACAGGTAGTCGATCTGGTCGGTGACCCGGCCCTTGCTGACCTTGCGGTAGGGCGTCTCGATGAAGCCGAACGCGTTGACCCGGCCGTAGGAGGCAAGCGACCCGATCAGGCCGATGTTCGGGCCTTCCGGGGTCTCGATCGGGCACATCCGGCCGTAGTGCGACGGGTGCACGTCGCGGACGTCCATGCCGGCGCGGTCGCGGGACAGACCGCCCGGGCCGAGCGCCGACAGGCGGCGCTTGTGGGTCAGGCCGGCGAGCGGGTTGGTCTGGTCCATGAACTGCGACAGCTGGCTGGTGCCGAAGAACTCCTTGATGGAGGCAACGACGGGCCGGATGTTGATCAGGGTCTGCGGCGTGATCGCCTCGACGTCCTGCGTGGTCATCCGCTCGCGCACGACGCGCTCCATGCGCGACAGGCCGACCCGGATCTGGTTCTGGATCAGCTCGCCGACCGTACGCAGGCGCCGGTTACCGAAATGGTCGATGTCGTCGACGTCGAAGCCCGCTTCACCGGCGTGCAGCCGGATCAGGTACTCGATGGTGCGGACGATGTCGTCCTCGGTGAGCGTGCCGGTCGAGATCGGGGCGTCGACGCCCAGCTTCTTGTTGGCCTTGTAGCGACCGACCTTGGCGAGGTCGTAGCGCTTCGGGTTGAAGAAGAGATTCTCGAGAAGGGCCTGCGCGGACTCGCGGGTCGGCGGCTCGCCCGGGCGCAGCTTGCGGTAGATGTCGAGCAGGGCCTCGTCGGTGGAGCCGATGTGGTCCTTCTCGAGGGTGGCGAGCAGCGTCTCGGACCAGGAGAAGTGCTCGCGGATTCGGTCGGCCGACCAGCCCAGCGCCTTGAGCAGCACGGTGACCGGCTGGCGACGCTTGCGGTCGATGCGCACGCCGACCGTCGAGCGCTTGTCGACGTCGAACTCCAGCCAGGCGCCGCGGCCCGGGATGACCTTGACGCCGTACACGTCGATGTCGGAGGTCTTGTCGAGGGTGCGGTCGAAGTAGACGCCAGGCGAGCGGACCAGTTGGCTGACGACGACGCGTTCGGTGCCGTTGATCACGAAGGTGCCCTTGCGGGTCATCACCGGGAAGTCGCCCATGAACACCGTCTGCGACTTGATCTCGCCGGTGGTGTTGTTGGTGAACTCGGCCGTCACGAACAGCGGGGCCGCGTAGGTCATGTCCTTGTCCTTGCACTCCTCGATGGAGGCCTTGACGTCCTCGAAGCGCGGGTTGGAGAAGGACAGGCTCATCGAGCCGGAGAAGTCCTCGATCGGCGAGAGTTCGCCGAGGATCTCCTCGAGGCCGGAGCGGGCCGTGGCGTCGCCGTCGACCCGGACCTTCCACGCGTCGTTGCCGACCAGCCAGTCGAAGGACTCGGTCTGCAGCGCGAGGAGGTTCGGCACCTCCAGCGGCTCTCGGATCTTGGCGAAAGACGTACGGGGCGGGGAACCCGGGATACCGAACGGCTTGCCATTTGCGGAACGTGCTTTACCGGAGCGGGAGACTGCCAAGATGCGTCCTTCCAAGGACTACTGACCGAGCCGAACCGCGTACCGCCTGTTGGCCTGTGCACCGCGTGTCGGCCGGTAGCCGGGCAACACGAATTAGGCCGCTGGGTTTGGCCAGACGGGCCGCAGGTTGGCAGAGGGCAGCGCAAAGCTTCAGTCTAGCGACTCTGGGCATGGCAAGCAAGGCCACTACCCTCTGCCGCCGGATCGGTGCCGGCCGCGGTCCCGGTGAGCGAGTGCTCACCGCCTCCAGCGGGCCCCGGTATCCGATAACGGCAGCCATTGGCGTCCTTGCCAAAGGGTGCCCCGCCGAGCACCGAACGTCAAGCACTGGCCCTATTTAACTCCCGCCGGGCGGGTATCTCATCGCGTGGTGGTCACCTTCCGCACTGGTGAACCGCTGCAGTACCTCTCTTCCCCGCTGGTGGCCGGTTTGGGGGTGGCGAACCGAGCACCGGCGGGGAAAAGGGCGGGCACGGCGGGATTACGCGAAGGCCTCGGAGGCTAGTTCGGGCTGGCCGGAGTTGGGGAGGACGACGATCCGATGGGGCTGCTCTGGGCCTAGGTAGGGGGTATACCAGCGGGCCGCGTAACGGTGGCGGCCGTGGCGGTCGCTGCCCAGGTGGAAGACGCCGAGGTAGTAGCCCTGGTCGTCGACGGCACGGCCCTCCCGCAGCGCGGCTACCCAACCGCCGTCCCCGTCGGCCGCCTGCACGCACACCAGCGGTTCGTGCCAGGCCAGGTCGCCCGGGGGTTACGTCGTGCCACCCGAACTGCCAGTAACCGTCCTCCGTGGCCGTCGGATCGATGAAGGTGGCCGGTCCCGACCCGACTCTGGCGGCGCCGATACTCCCGGGACGCGCGAGGTAGCGATGCGCCGCGAAGTCGAAGCGCCGGGCCGGCAGGTGGTCGGCGACCCAACCGCGGGCCAGCACATCGGCGGCCAGGCCGGCCGCGGCGGCCGCGGCGAACGGCTGGCTGCGCGGACCGTAGAGGGTGTTGCCGCCCTCGTAGCGCTGCAGCGAGTACTCCTCCGGCGTGGTCAGGTAGCAGAACTGCTCGTTCGCGAGGGAGGACACGGCGACCCGCTCGACGCCGGCCGCCGGCCCGATCGCGTCGCGGACGGCTGTCTCGACGCGGCGCCCGGCCTCGACGGTGACCTCGAAGGGCAGCCCGACCAACACGGTCGCTCCGATCCGGAGCACCTGGATGGGCAACACGCTCGGAAAGCTCCGCGGCGGGACGAGCCGGTCGTGCAGGCGCCGCCCGCCGGGGATCCATTTCGCGCCGTGCGGCCCGCGCGCCCCGGGCTTGGGCACACCCGGGCGAAACGGCGGGATGCGGTGGATGACCGGCGTGGTGTTCTCGTGAGCTCCGGCCATCGTCGCGGCCCCGAACGCCGGCGCGGGCAGGGTGATCCCACCGAGCGACGGGCGCGCGGCGAGGTCGATCTCGCGCAGCCCGGCCGCCAGCTGAACCTCGGTGCGAAGCTCGCCCTCGAGACGGTCGTAGAGTTCCGCAGCCGCGGCGCCGATACCGCGCCCGACGCGTTCGGTCTCGGGGTAGACGAGCTGGCCTGGGCGTACCGCCGGAGCCACGTCGCCGTGGGTTCCCTCGACGGCGCCGACCACGGCACGATGCCCGCTCGTCGCGATGATGTGCTGGCCGAGCTCGCCCTTCAGGTAGGCCCAGACGTCGGCGTTGTAGGCGTGATCACGCTGCGAGATGCCGGTGCCGTGCACTGAGAAGACGACCATCGCCGCGAGTGGTTCCAGCCCACCGTCGCTCGCTTCGGCGTCGACACGCAGCAGGTGCAGCCAGGGGTTAATCGCGGCGTACTTGCGCTGTGGCGCGGTGCTCTTGTCCACGACGTTCTCGTTGCGCACGTGCGCGTCGAGCGACCGGTTGCGGGTCAGCCCCCACACCTCGGTGGCGCCGAACGCCAGCCGGGCCGGGCTGCGGTTGGCAACGGCCTGACGCGCTGCTGCGGCGATCCGCTCGACCAGAAACGAGGTCCAGGCCGGGTCGAAGCCTGCGTGGTTGGACGAGTACCGGTTCATCAGCTCGTTGCCGTGGAACTGCCCCGGGCCGGCGTGGGTGTGCGTCGCCCCCATGAACAGACCCAGCAGCCGCACGTCGGTGTCGGCGGCGACGGCCTGGGCAACGAGCTGCGCCACGATGGCCGAGCCCGCCAGCAGGTCGCATTGCACGAGCGCGAGCGAGGTGGTGCCGGCGCGCAGATGCAGCACGTGCGCACGCAGCCGAGTGCGGAAGCCCGTCCCGGTCTGCGCGTTCGCGGAGTGGCCGGCCTTGGGCATGCCCGGCGGCGGGGTGATGTCGACCTCGGCCGCGCCGGCGAGCAGTCCGGGTACCCGCGGAAGGTCGGGCGCGTCCGGGGGTCGGACGTCGAGCAGCAGCCGCTGGGCGTCGGACTCGACGAACGGCAGGAGCGGGTTGGCGTCCACGTCAATCCCTCAGGCCGAGAAAGGAGGGTTCAGCTGGCGATGTCGATTTTGGCGATCAGCCATTTCCCGCCGACCTTGTCCATCGTCACTCGAACGCTCAGCTTGTCCAGGCGAGGCGTGCTTGTCGTCTCAGTCGTGGTGTTGGTGACCGTGTGCTGGCCGTAGATCAGCAGGGTCCATTGGTTGCCGTCGCTGCTGACCTGCTCGATTCCGGCCTTCGCGACCTGCAGGGTTTGCGTCGTCTTCGTCTTGGGCGCCTCCTTGGCAATGATCGTGTCCATCGCCGTCGTGTAGTCCGCCTTGAACTTCCCGGTCGCACACGCCCGACCGTCCTTCTTCGACTGCGCGAGTTTGCGGTAGTCGTAGGAGCTGACCGTCGCCGTGCAGGTCTTCGCCGCGGCGAGCACCTGGCCGCGGACATAGCTGGCCGACTTGGTGCCCCGCCAGACGCCGTTACCGAGTAGGACGCACAGGACGGCGAGCACCACCACGGCTGCCCCGAGCACTCCGGCGGGAATCCAGCGCAGCCGGTCGAGCCTGCGACGCAACGCCTCGGCGTCGAGCTCGGCACCGTGCTCGACGGCGCGACCGGGCTTGCGCGTCGAGAGCTTGTCGAGGTTGACCGCCGGCCCCGACTTCTTGGCCGGGGCAGGCGTTGCGGGCGCAGCGGTTGCGTCGGCCGCGGGCTTCGGCCGTGGGTCCGAGGCTGGGCGCCCGCCGATGCGGCGGGCGCGGCTCGCGGCCGAGGCGCCCGGCGACGGACGCTTCCGCACCGGGCCGCCGTCGTCGGTCGCGGCGTCGGCGGTGGCCTCGTCAGGGTCCGACTTCGGGTCCTCACTCATACGAGCCCCACGTTCCGGAAGTCGCTCATGAGCAATTTGCCCTTGACGTCGGTCATCGTCAGTTCGAACCGGTCGATCGACTTCGGCACCGGCGTGCCGTCGGCACCGACCGTGTATCCGGTCGCGGACAGCAGGACGACGGTCGAGTTGCCGCTGCGCTGCTCGAAGGCGGCCTCGGTCACCTGACCCTGCAGGTCGAACTTGCCGGCGGTCAGCGCCTTGAGGGTGAGGGCCTTCTTGCTCGCGAGATCGTCGCGCAACTTGCCGGTGGCCCCGTTCAGCGCCCGCGCGTAGTCGGCGTCGAACGTCTTGCGCGAGTAGGTGAGCACGTTCTTTAATTCCAGCGAGGCGGCGGTGACCGCACGCTTCTCCGACGATGAGAGTGCCCCGGGTGACTTGCCGCGGTTTGGCAGAATGAACATGGCAAGAGTCACCGCGAGCGCGATCGCGAGGACGCCGAGCACCCCGGCGGTGATCCACGGCGCCACACCACTGCGATCCCGCGTGTCGGTCATGATCTCCCTAATTTCTTCGGCGGACGGCACCGCCACGGGTGCACGTCGGCCGGCGTGCCCGGCCCCGCGCACGGCTCAATGCAGCCCGTCGGTCAGGATCGCGATCCAGGACCGGTCGCCGAGGATCGCTCCGCTGTTGCCCACGTCACCGACTCTGACAGTGTTCGCTGTGGTGACGCGAGGATAGGCCTTTCCGCCGCCGGCGGTGCTGATCGGGTCGCCGCCGGGGGTGTTCCCCGAACCGCGCACGTTCGTCCCGCTGCTCACGGGCGCCGTGCATCGGGCCGCGGTGTTGGGTGCCTGTGGGGAGGTGTCCGAAGGCGGCCGGAACCTGGTTCCACCGTAACCTTCCTGCCCCTTCTGCACGTCGCCACAGTCGGGCGGGTTATTCGGATTCGGGTCGATCACAAAGCCCAGCCGGCCGAGGTTGTTCTGCGCGGTGGTGTAGCCACCTGCCACCAGCGCCGGGTAGAGCTCGAGAATCTGCTCGAGGCCGTCGAGATGGCGCACGAGCAGCTGCCCGGTGCTCGCCAGGTTGGCGAACAGGATGCCCAGGTCGGTTTTGTTGTTCTGGATGAACGAGCGCACCACCGACAGGTCGCTCGGTCCGTTGTCGAGCAGGCTACGGATGTCGGTGTCGCTCGCCTTGAACTGCGCGCTGAGCAGATTCAGGCTGTGGTTGAAGCTCGCGAACGCGGGGCCCTCGTCGAGCTGGGTCTGGAGCACACCGCTGGACGCCCTGATGAGCGCGAGTGTCTGCGGCAGGTTCTGCTCGGCCGCCGTGAGCAGGTCGTTGCTGGAATCCAACAGCGAGCCGAGTGCTATCCCCCTGCCGTTGAACGCCAGTCCAAGTTCGGAGACCGTGGTCTGCAACTTGTCGAGGTCGACCGAGTTGACCAGGTCGTCGAGGTTGGCCAGCAGCACCTGGGTGGCCACCGGAAGCTTGTTGCGCTTCATCGGCAGCACCTGGCCCTGGCTCAGGTACGGGCCGTCGCCGTTGGGCGGGATCAGGTTGACGTACTGCTCGCCGACCACCGATCGGTCGCTGACCTGGGCAACCGCGCTGGCCGGGACCTTCGGGTGGTTGCACTTGTCGAGGTGCAGGTCGACACGCACCCCGTTGTCGATGAGGTGCAACTTGCCGACCTTGCCCACCGTGACGCCGCGATAGGTGACCTCGGCGTTGGTGAAGATGCCGCCGGAATCAGGGAACTCGGCGCTGACAGTGCAGCCCTTCGGGCCTATCAGACCCTTGGTCAGGCCGATGTACTCGGCACTGACGTAGGACACCCCGACGAGCGTGACGATCACGAACAGGATCAGGCGGACCTTCGTCGATCGCGTCAACACGGTTGCATCACCCGCCCGCACCCGGGATGACCGGCAGCAAGTCCGGCTGCTGACTCGTTGTGTTGGGGATCAAAGCGCTCGTCGACGCACTGGGCGTGAGTGCCTTGGTCTTGGCAGACGCAGGTAGCAGCGTCTTGCCCAACTCGCACAGTGCCGGCTGGTTGAGGCCACACAGTTCGTTGCCCAGGTTGAAGTCGAGGAAAATGTTCAGGTTCGCGTAGTCACCCTTGGCGAAGTTCTTGGTCGCGCCGAGGGGAAACGGGAACGTCAGCAGGATCTTGAACGCCTTCGGCAGGTCACTGCCGGTCGCGGTCAGGCTCTCGAGGACCGGCGCCAGCGACTTGAGCGACGCCACGAGCGTGGTCTGGGTCGAGTTCACCACCCGCGAGGCGACCGCGCCGAGTCGGGCGAGACTGCCCAGCAGGGTGGTCAGCTTGCTGCGGTCGTCCTTCAGGATGGTGATCGCCTGCGGCAGCGTGTCGAGAGTGTTGATGATCGTCTGCTTCTGCCGGTTCAGGGTCGCCGCCAGCTTGTCGACGTTCACCAGCGCCGTCGTGATGTCGTCCTTCTGCTTGTCGAGGCTGCCGACGAATGTGTTCAGCCGGCCGATCAGATCGCGGACGGACTTCTCGTTGCCGTGCAGCGCCTTGTTCAGCTCGGTCGTGATCGTGCGGATCTGCTCGAAGCCCCCACCGTTGAGCATCAGCGAAAGAGCACCCAGCACCTCCTCGACCTCGGGCGCGGTGCCGGTGCGGCTGATCGGGATGTGCGCGCCGTCGGCAAGCGTGCCCTCAGACTGGCCGATGGGTGGTGCGATGTTGACGTACTTCTCGCCCAGCAACGACGTCTGCTGCACGGCGGCGCGCGCGTTGGCCGGCAGGTGCACGTTCTTGTTGATCTGCACCGTCACCTTGGCGTTCCAGCCGTCGAGGCTGATCGACTTCACCTTGCCGACGGCCACATCGTTGACCTTGACATTGGACTGCGGAACCAAATCGAGGACGTCGCGGAACTCGATCGTCACGCTGTAGGGGTGACTGCCCACGTCGACGCCGCCCGGCAGGTTCGTGCCGTACAGGCCGTGGAAACCACAGCCGGTGAGGCCGAGCATCGCCACGGACAAGATGGCCGCGAGTCTCTGAGTGCGCATCCTCAGCCACCCGCTCCAGGGATGATCGGTTGGCCGCCGAGGATGTCGCGCAGCCCGCCGAGGTTCGGCGACGGCGGCTTTGCCTTCTGGCCGGCCTTCGCCTGGGCCAGGATTGTCGTGCAGTTCTTCGCTATCTCCTGCGTCAGCGGTCCCAGCAGCTTGCTGGCCCCGCCGAGCAGATCGCCCAGACCCCCGGGCAGCGTCCGCAGCGTCACCGAGTTGAGCGCCTCGCAGACCGAGGCCGGATCGAGCAGGTTGCCCAGGTTGCTGCGGGTGCCCAGGGTGCCCTGGGTCTCCTGGTAGGCGTGCACGATGTTGGCCAGCGCCACTGGTCCGACCGCGAGTGATTCATTGAGGGCGCCTTGCTCCTTGACCAGGATGTTGGTGATGTCCTCGAGTCCGACGATGTCGGTGTGCACCTTGCCCGCGTTGGCCTTGACGAAGATCGCCACGTCGTGCAAGGCCCCGGTCAGGTTGTGCAGTGCGGCACCCAGGTCGGCGCGCTCATCGGCGAGGTCGCCGGCGACCTGGGCCAACTGCTCCTCGAAGTGGCGCACCTGCTTGTCACTGGCCGACAGCGCTTGAGTGAACACTTGCAGGTTGCGCACCGTCCCGAACAGGTCCTCGCGGCCGTTGGCCAGCGTCGCGGCCGCCTTGGACAGCTGTGTGACGCTGTTTCCGAATGCCGCGCCATTGCCGTCCAGGTTGGCCGCCGCGACCTTCACCAATGTCGCCAGCGATCCGTTCTTGTTCGCCCCATTCGGCCCCAAGGCCACCGACAACTCGTTCAACGCCCCGTAGATGTCATCGAGCTCCGACGGCGACGCCGTGCGCGCCAACGGGATGTTCGCGCCGTTTTTCAACGTCGGTCCCGAACCGCTGTACGCCGGTGCCAACTGGATGTAGCGGTCAGACACCAGCGAGTTGGCGACCACCACCGAGATCGCGTCGGCCGGCAACTTGTACTTGTGGTCGTACTTCATCTCGATCTTCACGGAGTCACCACGCGGGGAGACCTTCGTGACCGAACCGACTTCGATCCCCAGGATCTTGACCGGGGTGCCTGGATACACACCCACACCTGAGGAGAAGTTCGCGCTCACCTTCTTGCTCGAGTCGCCGGCGAAGAAGTACAGGCCCGCGCCCACGACGATCGCCACCACGACGACGGCGCCGATGATGCGAACGGCTGTTCCGGATAGTTTGCTCATTTCGCTGGTTGGCACCCCCCGTCCTGAGTAGCGAGGTTGGCCTGGGCGAGGATGCCGCCCGCACTCAGGTTGCAGATGTAGTTGTCGAACCACCGGCCGTTGCCGATCGAGTTGTTGAAGACCCGGAAGAATGGCGCAAGCAGTGCGAGCCCGCGGTCGAGGTTGTCCTGGTTCGCCTGGAGCAGTGCCAGGACCTGGTGCAGGTTGTCGAGCAGCGGCCCGATGGTCTTCGTGTTGTCGGCCACCAGCCCCGAGAGCTGGATCGACAGCGTGGTGGTGTTGATGAGTAGCGAGTGGATGGCGTCGCGGCGGGCATTGAGCTCGTCGAGGAGCAGGCCACCGTCGGCGAACAGGCGCTGCAGTTGGGTATCACGGTCGGCCAGCACGCCGGTAACATCCTTGGTCCTGCTCAGCAGCGTGCGCAGCTGCGAGTCACGCGATGCGATCGTGGTGGACAGCCGGCTCAGACCGGTCACGACGTTCTTGACCGATGCCGGCGTCTTCGAGAAGTCAGCGGACAGCACGTCGAAGGCCTTTGCCAGGTTGTCGGTGTTGATTGCGTCCACGGTCTGGGTCAGTTCGGTGAACGCGGGATAGACATCGAAAGGTGACGTCGTGCGGGTGATCGGGATCGTGCTGCCCGGCTTCTGCTTGGACGTGCCCTGAGAATCGATCGCGAGGTACTTCGCGCCGAGCAACGTCTTCAGCTTGATCGCGATCGTGCTCTGGTCGCCGATGTAGGCGTGCTTGATCTTGAACTTGACCTTGACGTGGTCGCGCTCGAGTGCCACCGACGCGACCGTGCCGACCTTGACGCCGGCGACGCGCACGTCGTTGTTCGGCCCGAGCCCGGCATCCTCAGTGAACAGCGCGGTGTATTCGGTGCCGCCACCGATGATCGGCAGCTTCCCGGCATTGAAGCCGGCCCAGAGGATCACCATGATCAACACCAGGCCGATGGCGCCGATCGCGGTGGGGTTGCGCGCGCTGAACGGCTTGCCACCGACGTTCGTCTTGCGGGTCTTGATCGGTCCCGTGCTCTCCTCCGGTGCGCGGGACGTGTCATCGGTCATGACTGACACCTCGGCGCGGGGTTCTTGGTGAGCGGGATCTTCACGACGTTGTTGCCGGGCAACGTGATCGTGCCGCTGAGGGTACAAAGATAGAAGTTGAACCACGAGCCGTAGCTGGCGGTCCGGATCAGGGTCGCGACGGTGCCAGGCAACTCCCGCAGGACGAACTGGACGGTGTCGCTGTTCTTGTTGAGCACGTTCGTGAATCCGGTGAGGTCGGTGATGTCCTTGGCAAGAGGCCCGCGGATCTGGGTGAGCAGGCCCGCCGTCGAGGTCGTGAGCGCATTGATGCCGGTGATCGAGTTGCCGATCACGGTGCGGTCCTGCGCCAGCCCGGTTACGAACTGCTGCAACTGCAGGATCAGGTTGGACAGTTCGGTGTCGCGCGAGCCCACCGCGGTAAGCACCGACGTGAGGTTGTCGACGACGCTGCCGATGACCTGGTCCTTGTCGGCGATGGCGTTGGTGAGATCGCCGAGGTTGCCGAGCAGCAGTTCGAAGCTACCGCCCTCGCCCTGCAGCGTCTGAATGATCTCGGTCGACAGCTTGTTGATCTCAGTGGCGTTCAGGCCCTGGAACAGCGGCTTGAAACCTTGGAACAGAGCGGTGAGATCGAGCGCAGGGAAAGTCTGCGACTCCGGGATGGTGCCGTTCTTCTTGAGCATGTCGTTCGGGTCGCCCGCGCCCTGCTCGATGTCGAGATAACGCTGGCCGATCAGGTTGCGGTAGCGCAGGTGGGCCTCGGTCGATTTCGGCAGGGGCCGGTTCTTCTGCACGGTGAAGGACACCTGCGCGGTGTTGTGTTTGACGATCTTGATGTCGGTGATCGAGCCGACGCGCACGCCGGCGATGCGGACGTCGTCGCCGAGTTGCAGCCCGATGACGTCCTGGAAGTCGGCCTGGTAGCTCGTCGTCGAGCCAAAACTGGTGTTGGCGATCGTTGCGGCCAGGACGTAGGTGGCGAGCGAGGTGACGACCAGGAAGGTGATGAGTTTGAGCAGCGGCGACAGCAGGCCTCTCATTTGACGTTCACCGTCGTTCCGCGAAGGGCCGGCGCGGCGAGCACCGTCGCAATACCCGGGACCGCGTCGGGCGTCGTGCCGTAGGTGGTTGCGATCAGGCTGTTCACCAGCGCCGTCTCGGCCGGCGACCCGATCGCTTGCTGATCGAACGAGCTCGACTTGGCCTGGCTACACGGGTCGGTGGTGAGCGGTGCGCCGTCGTTGATACAGCGGAACGCACCCGGAACGGTGAACGGGACGGGTGGGTTCGGCAGGCCGAAACAGTGCGGCCCGAGCCCGGTGATGATCCTGGGCTGGTTGCCGGGCTTGTACGGGCCGAGGTTTGGCGGCTCGATGTTCAGCTGCGCGCTGAGCTGGATCTGGCCGTTCACGATCGAGTTGGTGGCTCGGGTGTCCAGCTCGTTGAGGCCCTTGAACAGGCAGCCGTACTCGGGTGAGTACTGGTTGAGCAGCCGATACACCTTGTCGGTCGTTCCGGTCAGCGTGATGAGCCGCTGCTCGTTGTCAGCCAGGAAGCTCGAGATGATGTCCGAGGTGTTCGTGGCGGTGGTGAGCAGGTTGTCGAGGGCCGCCTTCTTGTCGATCAGTGTCCGGGCCGAGGTCTGCAGGTTGTCGAGCGTGGCGATCACGTCGGGTGCGGCGTCGTTGAACTGCACAGCGACCTGACCGAGCTTCTTCAGGTCGTCGACGAGTTGCGGCACAGCGGGGTTGAATGCGGTCAGGTACCGGTCGAGGTGCACGAGGGTCTGGCCCAGCTGCTCGCCGCGACCCTTCAGGGCGGTTGCCAGCGCCGACAGCGTCGCGTTCAGCTCGGCCGGCTTCACCGCTTGCAGCAGCGGCAGGATGTCGCCGAGCACCCTCGAGATCTCGAGCGCGGCCTCGGAGCGGTCCTGCGGGATGACGTCGCCGTTCTTGATGTGGCGCCCCGGTTGAGCCGGCAGCTGGAGCGCGACGTACTGCTCTCCGAACAGCGTCTTCGGCAGGATCTGGGCGGATACGTTGGCTGGGATGATGCTGGCCCGGCTCGGATCGAGGGCGAGCGTCACGATTGCGCCGTCGCCCGCGGAGCGCACCTTGCGGACTGTCCCGACGATGATGCCGCGCTCCTTGACGTCGGAGGCCTTCATCAGCTGGTTGCCGGTGTGGTCGGCCTTGAGCGTGACGAGCACGACCTTGGTGAACGTCTTGTTGTAGAACGCGATCGACAGCGCGATCAGGGCGATGATCACGACGATGAAGCCGACGCCGAGCATGCGGCGGCGAGCGACGGCGGCAAGGCTCTCCCTGACCATGGCTAGCCCGCCAGCCTGACGCTGGTCGTAGAGCCCCAGATCGCGAGGGACAGGAAGAAGTCGAAGATCGTCACGGCGACGATGGAGGTACGCACGGCCCGGCCCACCGCGACGCCGACGCCGGCCGGGCCGCCCTTGGCCGTGTAGCCGAAGTAGCAGTGTGTCAACACGATCACCACCGCGAACACCAGGACCTTGAAGAACGACCAGACGATGTCCAGCGGCGGCAGGAACAGGTGGAAGTAGTGGGCGTAGGTGCCACCTGACTGGTGGTAGTAGTCGACGACGATGAGCTGCGAGGCGAAGTAGGACGACAGCAGGCCGATGACGTAGAGCGGGATGACGGCGACGAAGCCGGCGATGATCCGCGTCGTCACCAGGAACGGAACGCTGGGCACGGCCATGACCTCGAGCGCGTCGATCTCCTCGCTGATGCGCATTGCGCCCAACTGCGCGGTGAAGCCGCAGCCGACCGTGGCCGACAGCGCCAGGCCCGCCACCAGCGGCGCGATCTCGCGGGTGTTGAAGTACGCGGAGATGAAGCCGGCGATCGGGCCGACGCCCAGTTGGTTCAGCGCGGCATAGCCCTGCAGGCCGACCTCGGTGCCGGTGAAGAACGACATGA
Source organism: Jatrophihabitantaceae bacterium (assembly GCA_036833255.1). Taxonomy (GTDB): domain Bacteria; phylum Actinomycetota; class Actinomycetes; order Mycobacteriales; family Jatrophihabitantaceae; genus QHCC01. The sequence continues at coordinate 24,604 of DAITQD010000006.1, read as the reverse complement.
AGGCGATGACGCCGACCGTGCCGCCGATGACCGCAAGCGATCCGCTGCCGAAGACAACCTCGGACAGCAACCGCAGGACTTCCTTCTTGTAGCGGCGAATCGTGCGCGGGGTCCAGGCCAGCGCGCGGATGTAGAAGGACATCTGCTCACCGAGGTCGTCGAGCACCCCCAATGGCGCCTTGACGGCCTTGCGGGCGGTGGCGATGACGTCGGTAGCCATTAGGAGCCCTTCGCGGGTACGACCTGGAAGTAGATGGCCGTGACGACGAAGTTGACGAAGAACAGCAGCAGGAAGGTGATGACGACAGACTGGTTCACCGCGTCGCCGACGCCCTTGGGGCCACCGCCCGCGTTGAGACCCTTGTACGAGGCGACGACCGCGGCGATGATGCCGAAGATAAAGGCCTTGAGCTCACCTGCGTACAGGTCGGGCAGTTGCGCGAGTGCTGAGAAGCTTGCTAGATAGGCCCCTGGCGTGCCGCCTTGCAGCACGACGTTGAAGAAGTAACCGCCGGCCACGCCGACGACGCAGACCAGGCCGTTGAGCGCGACGGCGACGAGCGTGCAGGCGAGCACGCGGGGCACGACCAGGCGCTGCACCGGTGAGATACCGAGCACCTCCATGGCGTCGATCTCGTCGCGGATCTTGCGGCTGCCGAGGTCGGCACAGATCGCCGAGCCGCCGGCGCCCGCGATCAGCAAGGCACACACGATCGGGCTAGCCTCGCGGATGATGGCCAGCACGCTGGCGGCGCCGGTGAACGACTGTGCGCCGATCTGGCGGGACAGGCTGCCCAGTTGCAGAGCGATGACGGCACCGAACGGGATGGCGACCAACGCGGTCGGCAGGATCGTCACGCTGGCCACGAACCAGGCCTGCTGGATGAACTCCCGGAATTGGAACGGGCGGCGGAACATCAACCTCGCGACGTCGAGGAACAGTGCGAAGAGGCGGCCCGCGTGGCTGATGCCGGCAACGGGCGAGAGGGTGGCCATCAGCCCTTCCCGATCGGGATGCTCTGTGTTTCGTCGTTGCGGTTGGCCAGCCCCGACGCTATGCCGCCTGAGGCCTCGCGGGCGTCGAGCTCTTCCTGGTGTTCCTGGTCGAGAAGTTCTTTGATCGCCTTCTGCGCTGACTCCGGCAGGGTGTGCATCATGTCCAGCACCCGCTGCTGACGACGCCCCGCGGCCTTGCGCTCGGGCAGGCCGGGCGACGGCTGAATCTGCGGGGGCACACCGCCGCCGATACCACCCTTGGGTGCCGCCAATGGGTGCCGCTCCGGAGCACCGTCCAGGGAAGCGAGTTCGGCGGCGACCAGTGCGGAGTCCTTCTCCTCGGACATCCCGATCGGTCCCTCCCGGCGGCCGTTGAGGAACTGCTTGACCACCGGCTCCTCGCTGGTGAGTAGCACCTCGCGGGGGCCGAACATGACCAGCTCCCGGCGGAACAGCATGCCCAGGTTGTCGGGCACGGTGCGGGCGGTGCCGATGTCGTGGGTGACGATCAGGAAGGTGGCGTCGGTGACCGCATTCAGGTCGATGATCAACTGGTTCAGGTAGGCGACGCGCACCGGATCCAGCCCGGAGTCCGGCTCGTCGAACAGGATGATCTCCGGGTCGAGCACGAGCGCCCGGGCCAACCCGGCACGTTTGCGCATGCCACCGGAGATCTCGCCGGGCAGCTTCTTCTCCGTCCCCGCCAAGCCCACCAGTTCCAGCTTCTCGCTGACGATGCTGTGGATTTCCTTCTCACTCTTCTTCGTGTGCTCACGAAGGGGGAAGGCGATGTTGTCGAACAGGTTCATCGACCCGAACAGCGCGCCGTCCTGGAACAGCACCCCGAACAGCTTGCGTGTCTCATACAGCTTCGCCTCGCTGCAGTGCGCCACATCCACGTCGCGGATCATGATCGAACCCTTGTCGGGCTTGAGCAGCCCGATCAGGGTCTTCAGGAAGACCGACTTGCCGGTACCGGACGGACCGAGCATGACGCTCACCTCGCCCGGAGGAAGGGTGAGGGTGACATCGCCCCAGATGGTCTGCTTGCCGAAGGACTTGGTCAGATCGTGGACTGCGACTTCGACACCCACGCGCAGTCCCCTTCCGAGTATTCGTCGCGGGCACGACCCGGGCCGTCGTGCACTGCCACGCGAATGACTTAACGAGGGCGCTACCTGTTGGTAACGGTAGTCGCGACCTAGAGTCCCACATTTTCGGTCCCTGCACGCGGGCGGTGTAGCCCCTGCGGAGCGGGACCGCGTGCCGGTTTGGCGTAGGTTCGCCGTGTGCCGCCAGACCCCCTCGTCCTGCTGGACGTCACCCGCAACGGATTCGTCGAGTCACACCACCGGGGCCGCCTCGTCCTGCTGGCCGCATCGGGCACGGTGGCCGTCGCAGCGGGCGCACCCGAGCTGCCCGTCTTTCCCCGCTCGTCGCTCAAGCCGCTGCAGGCGATCACGATGGTCGAGCGTGGTTATGCCGGCCGCGACGCTTCCCTGGCGCTCGCCGCGGCGAGCCACGACGGCGAGGCGGTGCACGTGGCCGCGGTCAGGTCGATCCTGGCCGCGGCGGGGCTGGACGAGTCGGCGCTGCAGTGCCCGCCTGATCTGCCGTCCGGGCGCGAGGCCATGCTCGCCCACGTCCGCGCGGGCGGCGGACCGGAGCGCATCTGCCACAACTGCTCGGGCAAGCACGCCGCGATGCTCGCCACGTGCGTGGCCAACGACTGGGACGTGTCCACCTATCGCGATCCGGCGCACCCGCTGCAGGTCGCGATCCGCGCGAGTACCGCGGCAGCCAGCGGCGAGCCGATCCTGGCCAGCGCCGTCGACGGTTGCGGCGCACCGACCCACGCAATCAGCCTCGTCGGGCTGGCGCGCGCGTTCGCCGCGATCGCGACGGCTGCAGACGGCACGCCTGCTGCGCTGGTGGGTGCTGCGATGCGGGCGCACCCCCGCCTGATCGGCGGGACAGGGCGTGCGGTCACGGAACTGACGGCAGACATCAAGGGTCTGCTCTGCAAGGACGGCGCAGAAGGAGTCTGGGGCGCGGCGCTGTCCGACGGCCGCGCCTTTGCCGTCAAGGTCGACGACGGCGGCGAGCGGGCGCTGCCCCCGCTGCTCGCCGCCGCGCTGCGCTACTGGGGCATCGACAGCACCGCCGTACGGCGGTGCTCGTCGCTCGACATGCTCGGCGGGGGCGAGCCCGTCGGTGCGATCACCTGGTCGCCCGCGCTCACCGCCCTGCTCGGGCTGTGACCCCTCTCGCCTTTGACCCCGCCAGCGTCGCTATGTACAGCAGATTGCGACGCTGGCGGGGTCAAAGGCGGGGGGTAGAGGCGGCGGGAACTACTTGACGGTGACCGTCGCGCCGGCTGCCTCAAGGGCGGCCTTGGCCTTCTCGGCGGCCTCCTTGTTGACCTTCTCCAGGACCGGCTTCGGTGCACCGTCGACGAGGTCCTTGGCCTCCTTCAGGCCGAGGTTCGTCAGCGTGCGCACCTCCTTGATGACCTGGATCTTCTTCTCGCCTGCGGCCTCGAGGGTGACGTCGAACTCGTCCTTCTCCTCCGCGACCTCGACCGGCGCGGCCGCACCACCAGCGGCGGCAACCGCGACCGGCGCGGCGGCGGTGACGTCGAAGGTGTCCTCGAACTGCTTCACGAAGTCAGAGAGCTCGAGCAGGGTCATTTCCTTGAACGCGTCGAGCAACTCGCCTGTACCGAGTTTCGCCATGGTTGGCGTTCCTTTCTGTATCGCCGGGTGAGCCGGCATTCGGGTGGGTTACTGCTCCGCCGGCTCGGCGGGGGTTTCGGGTGCGGCTGATGGTGCCTCGGCCGTCTCGGTAGGTGCCTCGGCCGTCTCGGCAGGTGCCTCGGCCGTCTCGACAGCGTCGATCGCAGCCGGTTCGCTGACTTCGGCGGCGGGAGCAGCGGGCGTGGCGGGCTTCTTCGCCTCGAGTGCCTTGGCCAGGCGGGCCATCTGCGACAGCGGAGCCTGGAACAGACTCGCGGCACGCGTCGGCAGCGCCTTCATGGCACCGGCGAGCTTGGCGAGCAGAACCTCGCGCGACTCGAGGTCGGCGATCTTGTTGATCTCCGCCGGAGACAGCGCCTTGCCGTCGAGCAGGCCGCCCTTGATGACGAGCAGCGGGTTGATCTTTGCGAAGTCACGCAGGCTCTTGGCCGCCTCGACGGGGTCACCGGTGACGAATGCGATCGCCGTCGGACCGACGAGCAGGCTGTCGTCGATGGCGACACCCGCGTCGGCGGCGGCCCGCTTGGTCAGCGTGTTCTTGACGACCGCGTACGTGGTGTCGCGGCCGAGCGCCCGCCGTAGCTCGGTCACCTGCTTGACCGTCAGGCCGCGGTATTCGGTGATGACGGCCGCGGCGGAGTTGGTGAAGTACTCGGTGATCTCGGCGACCGCGCTGATCTTCTCGGAATTCGGCATGTGTTACCTCCTCTCGTTCGGGTACGGGCTGGCTGTCCCGGCACCAGAGAGGAAGAAACGCCCCGGCGCAGAGCGCACGGGGCGGCGATGAGGCCGAGCCGTCCATCCTGCGCGGGCCGCTCCGGCGCTCCGGATGCGTTCGGTCACGTGCGCGCACGTGACGACCAGCGGTCTTCGGTGGATCAGGTTGCAAGGTTACCCGGCCCGCGCCCGGCGGCCAAATCCCCGCTAGCTGTCGATCTTCAGGTCGGTGACCACCTTGCCGGGGGCTACGCCGATCCTCTGCAGCCCCGTACACAGCGCCGTCCAGCCCTGCGCGGGGGTGAACGTCGTGGGTGCGGCGGCGTGTTCGGTGAGCGCGCCGACGAACGGGATGTTCTTGGTGCCCGTCGCGTCGATGTTGGCCCATTGGGTGGCCTGGCCCGACCGGTAGATCTGGGGCAACGCCCGGATGCGCGTCGGACTCAGTGCGTGCGCCAGCCGGTAGTACTGCGCCTGCGTCCAGGTCTTGACGATGTGGTTGTCGTCGCGCACGGGTGAGCAGCTGTGCTTCGTCACACCTGGGGTGGTGGGGCAGCCGGACGCGGCGCCGTTGAAGATCAACACTCCGGTCGCCTTCTTGAGATAGGCGGTCTCCCACGCCTCCGCCTGCGCCTCGCTGCTGGCGAAGTTCGCCTCGATGTCATTCGCGCCGACCAGCGTCAGCCCCGGTTGCGGCGCCAGCCTGTTGATGACGTGATCGGCCCAACCCGTGCCTCGATTGGTTGCGCTGAACGCGGTGAAGCTTCCCTCGTTGTTCGTACCGACGGCGATCGTCGCGGTCGGTCCGGTGTGGCAGGACGCGAAGCTCGCGGTGTAGCCGTTGATCGCAGTGCGCAGGGCTGCCCAGGCGACGCGCGTATTCACCACGGTGAGCGCAACGCCGGTTCCGTCGTTCAGCTGGGCACCGATGTCGAGCAGCACGAACGTCGAGCCGGAGGTCGCGTCGGCGCAGCCCTCGCCCGCGCTTGAGGAGTCGACGAGGGGGCCGGTGATGGTGCGGACGTAGTGACTGGTGGATCTCGGCGGGACCGGCGGGATCGCCGCGATCTGCGCGTTCGCGGCGGGTGTCGCTGCGGTGGCGGACTGCGCCTCGCTGATCGCGGTGACGAGTGAGGCACCGACGATGGCAGCGACGAGCAGGGACAACGGGCGGAGCGCGGGGCGCATCGACTTCCTTCCAGCCCGCTCCGGGCGGAAGGGACGATGTATGCAGTCTAACCGATCGTGACTACCGCACCGCGCGCCAGGACGCGCCGAAGCACACGAACGGGGCCGACGCGTCCCGGCCGAGGGTGCTCGTGGCGTCGGCCAGCGCGGCGGCGGAGTCCTGTCCGGCAGCCAGTAGCCGGTGGTAGGCGATCATGGTCTGCGCGGCCACGTCGTCATGGACCCGTGCCACGCCTGCCACGACACTGCGGGTGCCGAGGCGGAGCAGGACGCTCGTCAGGCCGAGCCCCTCGTCGCCCGGCCGGACGGTCGACAGCCCCAGCTCGCATGCCGACAGGACGACGTGCTCGGGGGTGCGCGCCGTCTGATCCAACTCGTGCGCGAACGTGACCCCGTCGGCCAGGCGCAACGAGGAGAACAGCGGGTTCTCGGTCTGGTGTACGCCGTGCGCCGCGACGTGCACGACGGTGCCGCGGGTCAGCGCGCGAGTGAGGACAGGTCGGGCAGAATCTGTGCCGGTGTGCGCAATGGCCTTGCCCCACGCCGCTGCCACGCCGGCGACCTCGTGTTCCGCGCGGGCAAGGTCCGGACCCGCCAACGCGATCACCTCGGGGCGGCGCTTGCGTGCCGGCGCCTCGACGGCGGCCAGCCACGCCGTCGCGGACGGCGCCACGACCACGGGGATGCCGCGCAGCGACGGCAGCATGCCCCACGGCAACTGCCCGAGAATGCCCGTCGAGACGATGACTAGCCGACGTCCGTCGACGCGGAGCGGTGCGAGCAGAACCTCGTCAAGCCGACCGACCGAGCGCTCGAACGAACTGCGCACCGCCGCCGACAGTCCGCCGGGCAGCCGGGGTTGGGCAAGTACGTCGAGGTCGGCTCGGACCCGATGCACCTGCTCGGTGACCGAGTCGGCTCGGCCCAGCTCGTGCAGCCGCAGCCGGCCGGCGCAGGCGACGACCGCGTGCAGCGCACCGCCGGCCTCGACGAAGAGGACCATCGTCGCGTCGGCCGAGGCCACTGCCGCGCGGATCTCGACAAGGCGTGCGGTCGGGCGGGCCGAACCGGCACCCGCCAGTGTCCAGCCGCGCGCGGTGATCGCGCGTTCCAGCTGCGCCCGGCGGCGAAGCAACGGCGCGGATGCGGCGCGGTCCTGCGTCACCGCCCGCAGCGATTCGACGCTCTGCCGCAACTCGGCGAGCAGCTCGGCGGCGTCGGCGTCCTCAGGTGGCCGCACGACGGGCAGCCGAGTGGACACGGCCCGCGCGCGTTCGGCAGCGGCGAACACTTCCGCCGCGCCCCGGCTGTGCAGCGCGAGAGACAGACCGAACTCGGCTAGGCGACGCCCGTGGATCGCGGATGCCGTCTGCAGATCGATGCTGCCGAAGCTTGCCTGGTAGTCAGAGAGTTCGCCGATACCGGCCCGCACCTGGCGCGATGCCCGGCGTACGTCGCCGCGTGCGGCGTCGAGCCGGGCCCGGACGTAGCGCGCATGCAGGCTCGAAGTGATCGGATCGTGGCGGCCCGCCGCGCCGAGTGCCGCGACGACCGACGCGGCCGCGTCGGTGTCACCGCTGAGGAGATAGGCCTCGGCTGCGATCAATCCGGCCGCACGCGCGGGCAGGCGCAAGCCTTCCTCGTCCAGCTCGCCCTGTAGCCGCAGCGCGGGCTCGACGAGCCTCGGCCCGGGGCGCCCGGCAGCCAGATCGCCTTGAAGCAGGACCAGTTCGGCGCTGCGTCGCCAGCGATCGTTGCCGCGCCGCCGGAATCGGTCGCGGGCACGGGCGGCGAACCGCCGGGCGGCCGGGGCGTCACCGGCGATCAATGCGCAGCGCGCGCGCTCGAGGTCAGTCTCGGCGAGATCCTGCGCCAGGCGGTCGCGTCGGAAGATCACGGACGCCTCGGCCAGCGCGTCATCGGCCTCGCGCACCAAGCCGGCCTCGACGAGCACCCGCGCGCGATCTAGCAGTGCGACGCCCTGCGACACATCGCCGGAAATCGCGTGAGCGTCGTTCATCAGACGTAGCGCGCGCGGGAGGTCGCCGGCGAGGAACTCGAGGTAGCCGAGGTTGTGCAACGCCTTGAACTGGCCGCCGCGAATTCCGGCCATGCTCGCGAAGGCTGCGGCGCGCGATAGCAAGTTGCGAGCGGAGGTCAATTCACCAAGGAATAGACGCAGGTTGCCGCTGTTGAGCAGGATCGCGAAGTGGTCGTTTCGGTCGGAGTGATCGATCATCGCTTCGGCTGCGCCGAACTCTGCGAGCGCTGCATCAAACCGGCCCGCACGGGTCGCGATCGCCGCGTACTGGCTGTGCACCCGAACCAGCAGCCCGGGGTCGGAGGTCCGCTCCGCTCGCAGCCGAGCCTCCCCCAGCGCCGCCATACCGCGCTCGATGCCGTGCACCTCGGCCTCGTTGATCGCGATGCTGATCCAGATCGCGGCAGCGAGCGACTCCTGCTCGGGAGTCGCGCTTGAATCGGGATCCGCTTCCACCGCAGTACGGGCGCGCTCGAGCAATCGCAGCGCGCGCAGCGGATGGCCTAGGTTGTGCTCGGCCACACCTCGCGCATGGAGCTCAGCGGCGGCCGGCAAACCCGTCGCCGGTCTTGGCCCGGGCACCTAATCTGTCCGTCTATATCTCGATCGACGGTGTGACGACGGCAGCCTGAGCCGTTCCCGCCGGTGGGCGCAACACGAACTGAGCAAGGCCTCGCGGCACGTCCTCGAAGACAAACCGGCCGTCCGCGTCGGCCGTCGTGCGCCGGCTGTCGTCGAGGATCCGAAGTTCGATCGACACTCCGCCGCCCGGCGCCGCCCACCCGTCGATACGCACCCGGTCCGCGGACACAGGCGTGATGGTGACCATCGTCGTCAGGCTGGCGCTGGTGAAAGTGATGCTCTGCGCCTCGGTGGCCTCTCCGGAGCGGACGCCGGTGAGATCATCGCAGCGTTGCAGTTCGGCGATCTCGGCGTGCAGCGCGTCGAGCGTGATGCCGAATTGAATGCGCTCCACCAATCCGGCAGGCACTGGGTCGATCGTGTCGTAGCAGACGGCCATCGTGTCGAGGACGCGAACGTCGTCGGCGTCGATCTGGGCGGCGGCCAGCTCCGTTAGGCCGGGACGGCGGGATTGCGGTGTCATCAGCTCTCCCATCCGGGGTCGTTGGCGAGTTGCAGGCGCAGCTTGGCCAGGCACCGCCCGCGCGTCGGGCCGATGCTGCCGACCGGCATGCCCAGCGCCTGCGCAACGGCGGCATAGTCGGGCCGGTCGGCGAACGCGATCACCCGCAGCAACGCCTGGCAGCGCTCGGGCAGCTGGGCGATGTGCCGCCAGAGCCGGCCGTCACCGTCGCTGCGCAGAACCGTCGCTTCGGGCACGTCGCCCGCCGGCGCAACTACTGCGTCGTTGTCGAAGTCTTTGGGCTCCACGCGGTCCGTGCGCTTGACGACACGCCACGCCTCGCGGCGGGCGCTGACGATCAACCATTGCAGCACGGCCTGCGGGTCGCTGATCGAGTCCGCGCTGCGCACCAGTGCGAGCCACGAGGTCTGGAGCACGTCCTCGGCCGACTCGCGGTCCAGGCGTTGCGCACGGACGGTGTGCCAAAGGATCGGCGTCAGCAGAGTGACGAGCTCGCCGACCTTGGCTTCGTCGCCGGCGCGGTAGGCGGTGAACAGCGCAGCGGCGCGCGAGGCAAGAGTCTCGGGTACCGGATCGGTGTCGATCACGGCCGATTCACCCCCACTTGCATGGTGATCGCGTTCCATCCGCGGCTGACGGCACTGGCCCGGTCCGGCGGGTCGAGCGGACCGCAGCCCCCGTCGAGCAGACATTGGGCGAGCTGCCCGGCGAGAATCGGCGCGGCGAACGACGTGCCACTCCAGGTGCCGAAACCGCTGGTGAAGTTGTCAGGGTCGATGGTTGTGCGCATCCCGTCACCCGGCACGTCCACGCGATAGGACGGCTGCTCGGCGGCGTCGAACGTCACCGGAAAAGTGCTGACCAACGCCGCGCCCGGTCGGTGGCAGCTAACCCACGGGCCGGCGTTGCTGAACAGCGCAATCGTGTTATCCGGGTTGCGCGCGCCGACGCTCACGAGCGGCACGGAGTTGGTATCGAACGCGGCTATCTGCCCGCCTGGGTACGGAGTGAACGCGGCCGGGAACATCGGCCGCGCCGTCGAGTCGTTGCCTACCGCCGCGACGACCGAAACACCGGATTCGCCGAGCGCGCGCAGCGGCTGCAGCAGTTGCGGATCGAAGCTCACGTCGTCCGGCTGCTCGTGGTAGTAGCCCAGCGACAGCGATACGACGTCGATAACGCCGCGCGGATCGCCGGCCGCCTGAGCCAGACTTTGCCGGATCACGAGCAGTGTCAGCGCATCGAGCAGATCGCTCTCTGCCACCGCGCCGTCGCTCGGCATCACCCGGATGGCGAGGATGTCTGCGTCCGGGCAGACCTGCCGGATCAGGCCGGCGATGAACGTGCCGTGGCCGGCGTCGGAGTCGAGCACGCCTTCGTACGGGTCGTCGATCACGCCGGTGCGCTCCGGATCGCTCAGCGGGTCATGGATGCCGATCGGCACGCCCATCACCGACGGGTCGCGCAGCACGATGTCCGGGGGGAGCCACGGATGCGAGCCGACACCGGTGTCGAGCACGGCGACGACCGGGCGGCGGCAGCGCAGCTCGCCATCAGCCCGGCGGTGCGGCGCGGAACCAAGCCAGTTCACCGGCTCGCGCCCCCCGTAGCCGGGCGTGCCGTACTCGAAGGACGCACCGGAGCCCTGAAAGTAAGGCGAGCCGTGAAAGTACGGCGAGCCATGGAAGTACGGCGTGGCCGTGAGCAGGTGGTCGAGCGCTACCTGTTGCTGGCCCGCGTCGTCCCTGCTGATCAGTGTGCGGAACGTCTGCAGCGCCAGCCAGGCGTCCGGCGCGGCGGGACCGCTACCGGCCGCGACCAGGCGGACGGTGGTGGAAAACAGCATGATCTGGTCGGGCAGGTCGACCCGGCGCGCGAGCTCGGCTGTGCGCTGGTGGCCTGCGCCCTCGTCGATGACCACCTGCAGGCCGTTGCGCTTGGCCGCCTCCGCGAGCGCGGCCCGCGTCTCGTCGGTGGCCGAGCCGCTGACGATCAGTCGGTCGGCGATGTAGACGGTGGGCCGGATGGGCGGCTGGCTCGCTACGCGAACGGCTGTCAAGGGGTCGAGCACCCGCGCGTTGTGACTGATCAGGACGTCCGCGGAGGGCGCCAGCAACGGCTCGCGCCCCAGCGGCGCGCGTTGGGGATTCCGCCGCTCGGAATTGCCGCGGGTCGGCTCCGCTGGCGCGTCCATGACCACCTCGGTTTCGGGTACAGGGCGCATGCCCCAGGGGAGCGTAGTGGCGCGGCGACCGACCTGCACTAGATCACCCGTCATCCGTCTTCGACTGAACAGGAGGGGCGCTGCGGCGCTCTGATACATCCCGGACGCGGGTATCAGCCTGCCGGCCCGAGCCTCCTGAGCTTCGACGACGGAGGTGAGCCATGACGACCGAGCATGACGCGGGACTGTCACCCGCCGATCGGCACGTTGCAACCGTTCTGACCGGGGGGCAGAACGGAGCGGGCTCGTCGCCGTGGCGCGGCGGCTCCACGGGACGCGATGCGGCCCCGACGAGCTGGACGGCCGCGCCGCCTGGACGCCGGGGGTCGGGTGTGGCACGGGACTCGGGGGCCGTACCCGATGCCGCAGCCGACCCCTGGCCCGCCTGGGCTCGTCCGCAACTGCTCGAGGCGGTGACCCGTAAGGAACGGATCTGCTCACGAGGGCGCGGCCAGGCCCTGGCCACGGAGCTCTACCGCGAGTGGTACAGCCCGGTCGTCGGACCCCCCGCCGAGTTCAGGCGGACATGGCGCCCGCTCGCCGGCACCTACCGCGCTGCGCATGCGGGCAGTGGATCGCGCATCCTGGCCGACGGCATCGCGCTGGTCGACCGGCACGACGCCATCGGCCGGGACGGATGGTGGCGGACCTGGGGCGATTCCTGGGCACCGATCGCCAGCAGACGACACTGTGTCCGCGTGCTGCTGTCGCCTCGTCCAAACGCACTCGCCGAGTTCGTCGGCACCGTCACCGCGGCGCTGCTGGACCTGCCCGAGCCGTGGCTGCTCGCCTGCACGACCGACTCACGGCGGTTGAGCCGCAGCGGCAGCGCGGTGCTCTACGTACCGGACGTGGCGGCGATCCCCGGCGCCCTGCTCGACCTACTGCGCCCGCTGCTGCGACCTGTGGCGCCTCCGATGTGCCTGCCGCTCCTCCCCGGCGCTGCGCTGGTCGAGCACCCGGACAACGGGATGAGCTTCGGCGAGCACCGTTGCCACCTCGTCGCGCTGGGTTTGCAGCGCCCCGCCGCCCGTCGCGCGCCCCTGCAGGCCGTCGCCGACGTATTCGCCTCGCACGACATCGACCCGGCGGCGCCCTACCGGAGCGTCAGGGACTGACCCGCAGACGACGAGCAGCCCGGCAACACCAGGAAGGGATGCTGCCGGGCCCTCGTGCGGTCCGTGCCGAGATCAGGCCTGAGTGGTGTCCTCGAGCAGGTTGCGGGTGCGGTTCGAGTCGACGGGGATGCCCGGACCCATCGTCGTGCTAAAGGTGATCTTCTTCAGGAACTTGCCCTTCGACGACGACGGCTTGGCCCGCATCACCTCGTCGAGCGCGGCCCCGTAGTTCTCGACCAAATGCTCGGCGCTGAAGGAAGCCTTGCCGATGACCAGGTGCAGGTTCGACTGCTTGTCGACGCGGAAGCTGATCTTGCCGCCCTTGATGTCGGCGACCGCCTTCGCGACGTCCGGGGTGACCGTGCCCGTTTTTGGGTTCGGCATCAGGCCACGCGGGCCGAGCACGCGGGCGATGCGGCCGACCTTGGCCATCTGGTCGGGCGTAGCGATGGCGGCATCGAAGTCGAGGAAGCCGTCGGTGATCTCGGCGATCAGGTCGTCGCTGCCGACCTTGTCCGCACCGGCGGCGCGGGCCTCGTCGGCCTTGGCGCCCGTCGCAAAGACGATGACGCGGGCGGTCTTGCCGGTGCCGTGCGGAAGGCTGACCGTGCCGCGCACCATTTGGTCGGCCTTGCGCGGATCGATGCCGAGGCGCATAGCGACCTCGACCGTGCTGTCGAACTTGGCCGGGGATGCCTGCTTGGCGATGGTGGCCGCCTCGAGTGGCGAGTAGATCTTGTCGGCGTCGATGAGCTCGGCCGCCTGGCGATATGCCTTGCTGCGCTGCATTGTTTTTCCTCCGGTGCTAGTGGTCAACGGGCGCCGACCGTCGGCGTCCTCCCACGCTTCCTTCTGACGATTGTGCAACTTTCGGCCCCGTCAGGCGGCCAAAAGTTGCACAATCGGGTAGATCAGCCCTCGACGGTGATGCCCATGGAGCGGGCTGTGCCGGCGATGATCTTCGCGGCCTGGTCGATGTCGTTGGCGTTGAGGTCTTCCATCTTGACCTCGGCGATCTCACGCACCTGCTTCATCGAGACCTTGGCGACCTTGGTGATGTGCGGCTCGCCGCTGCCCTTCTCGACGCCCGCCGCCTTCAGCAGCAGGCGGGCGGCCGGCGGCGTCTTGGTGACAAAGGTGAAGGAACGGTCTTCGTAGACCGAGATCTCGACGGGGACGATCTGGCCGCGCTGGGACTCGGTGGCCGCGTTGTAGGCCTTGCAGAACTCCATGATGTTGACCCCGTGCTGGCCAAGCGCAGGACCAACCGGCGGCGCCGGGTTCGCGACACCGGCCTGGATCTGCAGCTTGATGACTGCGACGAGCTTCTTCTTCTTCTTGGGAGGCATGACTTCTCTTCTTCTCGGCGGGCTTGCTGTTGGATCGCGGGCTAGAGCTTGGACACCTGGCTGAACGCCAGCTCGACGGGCGTCTCGCGGCCAAAGATCGACACCAGCACGTGCAGCTTCTGGTGCACCGGGTCGATCTCGCTGATCGTGGCCGGCAGGGTCGCGAACGGGCCGTCCATGACGGTGACCGATTCGCCGACCTCGTACTCGACGAGCGCGACCAGCGGCTTGTCGGCGGCGGCCGCGCCACCGCGGCCGTGAACGAGCGCCGCCGCCTTCTGCGTTGCTGGGGCGAGGATCTTGACGACCTCGTCCAACGTCAGCGGTGACGGACGCGAGGTGGCCCCGACAAAGCCGGTGACGCCCGGCGTGTTGCGCACGGCGCCCCACGACTCGTCGTTGAGGTCCATCCGCACGAGGATGTAGCCGGGAAACACCTTGCGCTGTACCTGCTGACGCTTGCCATTCTTGATCTCTACGACGTCTTCGGTCGGCACCTCGACCTGGAAGATGTAGTCCTCCATGTCGAGGGACAGGATGCGGGTCTCGAGGTTGGTCTTCACCTTGTTCTCATAGCCCGCGTAGGAGTGCACGACGTACCAATCGCCGAACGCGCTGCGCAGTTCGCGGCGCAGCTCCTCGACCGGGTCCTCGTCGACGACCTCGTCGGCGACTGCCTGATCCGTTTCGTCACCGCTGTCGGCGCCGGTTGCCGGCTCGGTCTCGGCGGGGGGCTCGGCTGTGTCGCCGAGTGCGGACGCGTCGAGCGAGTCGCCATCGGCGGCGTCGGCCACCGGCTCGGCTCCGTCGGCACCGAGGAGGCGCGCTGCTGAGGTGACGTCGGTGGGACCGTCGTCGGCGGACTCGGCCGACTCGCTGCGCGGGGCGCCGAACGGGTCGTCGAGCTCAGGATGCTCGTCGCGGGGGGCGACGACGTCGTCGTACTCGGACACTGTCTCTCTTCTCTTGCTCGTTGGTCGGGTCCTCGCCCGGCGCCTTCGCGCCCGGTGCGCTAGCCGAAGACCAGCAGCACCAGCTTGGCGAATCCGATGTCCAGCCCGGCGACGATCGCCACCATGATCACCACGAAGATGATCACCACGATCGAATACGTCACCAGTTCCTTGCGTGAAGGCCACAGGACCTTGCGCATCTCCGAGATGCTCTCGCGAACGAAGCGCGTCGGCAGCCCTCCGCGACCACCCGACGGGCGGGGTGTCGCGGACTCGGTGCGAGTCGCGGTCACGAGCTCTCCTCTCGAACGTTCAGCTCTACAAGTGCGCAGGGGCGGCAGGACTCGAACCTGCAACCGCCGGTTTTGGAGACCGGTGCTCTAACCAATTGAGCCACGCCCCTACGAGGACCGACGTGGCCTGCGCCGGCCCACCAATGAGCATGCTGACGCAAGGCCACAGTGGACCCCGGTGGGCCAGTCTACGGGTCGGGCCCACTCCACTCCAACCCGCCGCCGCCGCTCACCCCGGGCCCGATATCCGGCTGCGCCGATCTGGGACCATAGGCGCATGGGAGCCCGAGTATCCGACCGAATTGCCGCCATCACCGAATCGGCCACCCTGGCCGTCGACGCCAAGGCCAAGGCCCTGAAGGCCGCCGGGCGTCCGGTCATCGGCTTCGGCGCCGGTGAGCCGGACTTTCCCACCCCCGACTACATCGTCGAAGCCGCCGTCGCCGCCTGCCGCGATCCCAGGAACCACCACTACACGCCGGTCCCCGGCCTGCCCGAGCTGCGTGCCGCGGTCGCGGCCAAGACGCTGCGCGATACCGGCTACCAGGTGGACGCGAGCCAGGTGCTCATCACCAACGGCGGCAAGCAGGCCGTCTACAACGCTTTCGCGGCGCTGCTCGACCCGGGCGACGAGGTCATCCTGATCGCCCCATACTGGACCACCTATCCCGAGGCGATCAAGCTTGCCGGCGGCGTGCCGGTCGAGGTCATCACCGACGAGACGACCGGTTACCTCGCCACACTCGAGCAACTCGACGCCGCCCGCACCGAGCGCACGAAGGTGCTGCTGTTCGTCTCCCCGTCCAACCCCACCGGTGCCGTGTACCCGCCCGAGCAGGTCGCGGCGGTCGGCAGGTGGGCCACCGCGCACGGCCTCTGGGTCGTGACCGACGAGATCTACGAGCATCTCGTATACGGCGACGCGCGGAACGTCTCGATCGCCACCGTGGCCCCCGAACTCGGCGACCGCGTCGTCGTCGTCAACGGCGTGGCCAAGACCTATGCGATGACGGGCTGGCGGGTCGGTTGGCTGATCGGGCCGGCCGACATCGTCAAGGCGGCTACCAACCTGCAGTCGCACGCCACGTCGAACGTCTCGAACGTCGCGCAGGTCGCGGCACTCGCGGCGGTCAGCGGTGACCTGTCGGCGGTCGAGCACATGCGCACCGCTTTCGATCGCCGCCGCAAGCTGATCGTCGGCCTGCTCAGCGAGATCCCTGGGATCGTGTGCCCCGAGCCGCAGGGTGCGTTCTACGTGTACCCGTCGGTGAAGGGGCTGCTCGGCAGGTCGTTGGGCGGCAAGGTTTCGACGAGTTCAGCGGCGCTGGCCGGCGTCATCCTCGACGAGGCGGAGGTTGCGGTCGTCCCGGGCGAGGCGTTCGGGACGCCGGGCTACCTGCGGCTGTCCTACGCCCTTGGCGACGACGATCTGGTCGAGGGCATCGGGCGCATCGCCAGGCTGGTAGCCGACTTCGACTGATCCCGCGGTCAGGGCAGCGCACCGGCCTGGGTCAGAATCGCGACCGCCTGCGGGAACTGCTTGAGCGCCGCCGCGAAGTCGGCCGGATTGGCGATCCGCCAGGCGTTCTTGTTGACGTAGCAGCGAACCGCGGCGTCCCACTTGTCTGTGCCTGCCCGGGCCCGCGCCGCCTGGAGCGCAGCTGCGGCCTTGTCGTAGGTGACGAAGTAGTAGTCGTCGGAGTTTGCGCCGTAGGACTCGGTGGATTTGTCGACCGTTCCAGGTGACTCGAGCGTGCCGGGTCGCTCCGATTCACCGTCGACGAGTTGCTCGGCGTACACGGCGAACCCCTCGTCCAGCCACGGGTGCAGCGCCTGGGAGTCGCCGACCATCGCATAGAACCACTGGTGCGCTGTCTCGTGTACCGCCACGAGCTGCGACCCGTCCAGCATCAGGATCGAGCTCGGGTACTCGATGCCGCCACCTTGGGCGGGCAACCGCGCCACCGACAACGACGGGAACGGGAACGGGCCGAAGCGGGATGCAAGCTCGGTGATCGCCCGCTGGAACTCCGGCACGAGCTCGTCGCGGATCTTGCTCGAGTACGCGCCCAACCGAAGGTGCACGCCGTTGACGATCGTGTCCGAGACCACGAACGGGCCTACGGCCACACTGACGTCGCGCGCGGCCGCGAGATGCGATCGCCAGGTCCGGTTCCCGGTCCCGGCTGACGGCGGATCCTTGGGATCGCCGGACATGATCACGGTGTCCTTGGCGGGTGCCGTCACCGTCAACGCGGTGTCCATCGCCTCGCTGGTGGCGCTCTCGGCCGTGAACTGGATCAGGTCCTCGTCGTGCCAGCCGAAGCCGCGCTCCCACGCGAGCAGAGGCTGGCCGGAACCGATCCAGGAATAGCGCTGACCGGAATCGTCGGCCCGTCCGAACCGGTCGAAGGACTGCGCGCCGATCGTGATCGTGAACGAGATGTCGGCACTGACCGTTGTGCCGGCTGCGATCTGCTGCGCGAAGGGGATGTGCAGCAGGCCGCCCTGGGTCGACGGGTCCGCACCAGCGGGCGTGAAGGTCGCCGTTCCGCCGCCGTGGTCGGCCCTGGCCGATCCGACGACGATCTTGTTGCCCGCGGCCACCGTTGGAGCGGTGTTCGCGGTCAGCCTGAATACCAGTTCGGTGATCGGCTTGTCCGGCGTGAACGAAATGTGCTCGGTACCGCGCACCGTCGTCAGGTCGGCGCTGAAGGTGAAGGACAGCGCGACTGCGGGCCGCTTGGAGTCCGGCGCCGCGTAGGACGTCGGGCAACTGGTCGGCGGCGGCACGGACGTGGTGTCGCTCGCAGGAGCCGACCCGGTCGGCGGCGTGGATCCCGACCCGACCGTCGACGGAAACACCTCAGGCCCCGAGACCGGCGAGCCATTGGTGACGGTGGTGCACGCGGCGAGCAGCATCAGCCCGGCGGTGCTCCCCGCGAGCGCTGCCGCGATCCGCCTGTGCCGCCTGTCGCGCCTCACCGAACGCCGCGTGCCCATGCCCTGCCGGTCGCCTCCTCGGCATCGATCACGCCGAGGATGATAGGCGCGGCAATACCTTCGACCCTGCCTCCGACGAGCGGCACGTTCGCCTTGAACTCGGCGTCCACGAGGACGGACGAGGCATCGGCGCCCTGCGGGACGATGCGGATCGTGCCCTTCATCCTGGCTGGCGTGCCGTGGAAGTCGACGTGCAGGTCCGCGCTACGCGAGCCGTCCGCCGCGGCCGGACCCCAGGTGACCGTCTCTGTGGAGGTGACGCCGGAGGGCACGAACTTACGCAGCAGCGACGGGAACCCGACCGTCGGCATCTTGCGCTTGGTCTTGATCACCGCGCCGTCGTCGGTGCGCGCGACGCAGACGTCGTGGGACAGCGCGCCCGCGTCGACGCATTTGCGCTCCTGGTAGGCCTTCGTGCACATCATTTCGAAGAGATCGACAACCGAGATGTCGTTGTACATCGACCGTTCGATCTTCACCTGGACTCCCTCCCCGGCGCCGGCGCGCGGACCAGCGCACGCGCCCTGGCCAGAACGGTCTGCCCTCCGACGGTGCACGTCAAGTCGACTTCGACCGACCCGTCTTCGCGCACGGCACGGACCGAGCCGCTGACGTGCAGCGTCGCGCCGTCGGGATCGGACACCACTACCGGACGGGTGAAGCGCACGCTGTATTCGGCGACCGCACCCGGATCGCCCGCCCAGTCGGTGACAACGCGGATGGCCAAGGCCATGGTGAACATGCCGTGCGCGATCACGTCGGGCAGGCCGACCGATTCGGCGAAGCGCTCGTCCCAGTGGATCGGGTTGAAGTCGCGCGCCGCACCGGCGTAGCGCACCAGATCGCCGCGTGCGATCGGAAAGTCCTGCGCCGGCAGTTCGGTGCCGACTTCGATGGCGCTCACGCCGGTCCCCGCGCAACGAGCGTGCCGAAGGCGGTGAGCACGTGCTCGCCGCCGACCGTGGTGACGTCGGCGCGGGTGGTGACGAGATCGTTGCCGGCGGCCGCACGGATGTCGTGGATGCTGACCACGACCTGGAGGACGTCGCCGGCGCGCACCGGCCGAGTGTGCACGAATCGCTGCTCACCGTGCACGACGCGTGTGTAGTCGATGCCGAGGTCGGGATCGTGGCTGACCTGACGTCCGGCCGGGAGGGTGATCACGATCGCGAAGGTCGGGGGGGCGATCACGTCGTCGTGCCCGAGCGCCCGGGCAGCGGCAGGATCACGGTAGGCGGGATTGGGGTCGTTCACGGCGTCGGCGAACTCGCGGATCTTCTCGCGGCCCACCTCGTAGGGAGCGGTGGGCGGGTAGACGCGCCCGATGTAGGACTTGTCGACGGACATGGTGCAGACGCTAACCGAAACGGCGGCGTATCAGTCCTGCCCCGGTGGCAACGTGTCGCGCACCTCGAACAGGACCGCGCCGAAGCCTTCGACGCGCGGGCGGCTCAATGGGTCGACGTCGGACAGCGATGTGGGCACCTCGCCGTGCGGCGTCCGGAGCACCACCGTGCGCACTCCGGACTCGACCAGCATCGCGACCTGCGGACTGGCGGCGACCCGGCCGTACCAGTTGTACGAGCCGCTGATCGGGTCGAAGTGGCCGCGCAGCGTCACGGTCACGGGGATCGTGGTGGTGTCATCGACGAGCTCGGCGGGGCCGTCATACCCGTCGCTGCGATGCTCACTCATTCGTCCTCCTGCTCGGTGCGCTGCTGGCCGAGCGCTTCGAGGGGCAGTGGAGCGTCGTAACTGACGACGACATTGTTGGCGCGGGCGGTGCCCTCGAGCAGGTACCACACGCCCTCGCAGACGATCTCGGTGAGCTTCTCGCGCGACATCGTGCGCCGCGCGAGCCACCACGATCCGCTGGACTCGACAAATCCGACCATGCCGTAGGCACCGGGCTCGGCCCGCTCGGCGTCGATGCCGAAGAACATCATGAGCATCTTCAGCAGCGCGGCCACCTGGTCGGCGAGCGTGTTCTCGACCGCCTCGAGAGCCGATCCGCTGCGCCGGTCGCGCAGGAAGTAGTACAGGTTCGGGTGCCTGTCCAGCCAGCCCACGATCACCTCGATGACCGAGGTGATGACCTGGCGCGGCGTCGACTCCGCGGTCAGCGTCAGGTGCGGCAGCACGCTGGCGACGACGGTGGCGACGGCCTGGTCGGCGATGGCCTGCCGCAGATCCTCGCGGTCGCGGAAGTAGCGGTAGAGCACCGTGCGGCTGACGCCTGCGACGTCGGCGATCTGCTCGGCGCTCGCGTCGGGGCCGTGGGTGTCGATGGCGATAGCGCCCGCCGCCACGAAAGCGGCACGGCGCTGGGCACGGTGCGCGGTCCAGCGCAGCCGCCGGCCGTCCGGCGCCCGGTCGTCCCCCTCAGGTCCCGGTGACACTGCGACATCGTGTCACAGGAACTTGACCGCGTCACCCCCGCGTTCTGCGGTTCCGATCATCGGACGCGCCGGCACACACCGAAGAGCCCCGCTCGGCTGATGCCGGCGGGGCTCCTCGTTCGAGTGCGCTCAGCGCGTCTCGCGGTGCTCGGTGTGCTTGCCACAGTTCGGGCAGAACTTGTTCATCGCCATCCGATCGGGATCGTTTCGACGGTTCTTCTTGGTGATGTAGTTGCGGTGCTTGCACACCTGACACGCCAAGGTGATCTTCGGACGTACGTCGGTGGCTGCCACGGTCGTGCCTTTCGTCAATTACTTCCAATGGTCCGGTCGCTGTCGACCGGCTTGTAGCGAGGGCCGGACTTGAACCGGCGACACAGCGATTATGAGCCGCTTGCTCTACCAGACTGAGCTACCCCGCCCCGGCGGCCACAGGCGGGATCGCTTGAGACTGCCGGAGCCCCCTTACGGAATCGAACCGTAGACCTTCTCCTTACCATGGAGACGCTCTGCCGACTGAGCTAAGGGGGCAGTCGCTTACGCCTGATGCGGCCCCGGCGAGACCGGTTTCGCGTGGCGTTCGCGCCAGCGTGCGAGTTTACACGAACGCATGGGTGCCGATTCCACCACGACACCGCTCGAACGCGCGACTCCCGTCACAATGCTTGGCAACTCCGCCTTATTCACGAAAGACTCGCAGGGAAAGCCTTGACAGGAGCTGCCCATGGCCAGCACGTCCGCGTTGACCACCCTGCACCGCGCGCTCTGCGGCGGGAGCCAGTGACGCGCGCGAGCGGCCTCAGCACGGGCACGAGCACAGCGGGGCGCGCCAGCATCCCGGCCCGCACGTTGCGCACCGACCGGTGGTGGCAGGCACCGCTGACGACGTTCGTGCTGCTTTCGGTCTGGGTGCTGTACGCGGTGATCCGGACGGCCAGCCAGCGTGCCTATTTCCTCGACAAGTACCACTACCTGTCGCCGTTCGACTCGCCGTGCGTCACCTCGTCCTGCCAGTCGGGTGCGCGTGACTTCGGCACCTGGTTCGGGCACTTCCCGCCGTTCTTCCCGCTGGCGATCGTCGTACTGCCGTTCCTGCTCGGTTTCCGGCTGACCTGCTACTACTACCGCAAGGCCTACTACCGCGCGTTCTGGCAGTCGCCGCCCGCGTGCGCGGTGGCCGAGCCGCACGGCGGGTACTCCGGCGAGACGCGCTTCCCGCTGATCGTGCAGAACGTCCACCGCTACTTCTTCTACGCGGCCGTCGTGGTCTCGGTGGTGAACACCTACGACCTGATCCGCGCTTTCCGCGGCGGCGACGGTGGGTTCGGAATCGGCCTGGGCACGGTGGTCATGCTCGTCAACGTCGTCATGCTGTGGACCTACACCGTGTCGTGTCACTCGTGCCGGCACATCATGGGCGGCCGGCTGCGGCATTTCTCCGCCCATCCGCTTCGGTACAAGCTCTGGTCGTTCGTCTCCAAGCTCAACACCCGGCACATGGAATTGGCCTGGACCACGCTCGGCACGCTCATGCTGACCGACGCCTATATCGCGCTGGTCGCGGCCGGGGCTTTCGGCGACCCGCGCGTCATCAACTAAGAGGACCGTCTTGCCCGACATCGAGAAACGCAGCTACGACGTCCTGATCATCGGCGCGGGCGGCGCCGGCCTGCGGGCCGCGATCGCCGCGCGCGAGGCCGGCCTGACGGTGGCGATCATCTGCAAGTCGCTGTTCGGCAAGGCGCACACCGTGATGGCCGAGGGCGGCATCGCTGCGTCCATGGGCAACGTCAACAGCAAGGACAGCTGGCAGGTGCACTACTGCGACACGATGCGCGGCGGCAAGTTCCTCAACTCGTGGCGGATGGCCGAGTTGCACGCCAAGGAGGCACCCGACCGGGTGTGGGAGCTCGAGACCTACGGTGCACTGTTCGACCGCACCGCGGACGGCAAGATCAGCCAGCGCAACTTCGGCGGCCACGAGTACCCGCGGCTGGCGCATGTCGGCGACCGCACCGGGCTCGAGCTCATCCGCACGCTGCAGCAGAAGATCGTCTCCTTGCAGCAGGACGACGCCCGCGCCAGGGGCAACACCGGCGCGGACGACGGCGGGTTGAAGGTCTTCGCCGAGTGCACGATCACCGAACTGATCAAGTCCGACGACGGCGCGCTCGCCGGCGCCTTCGGCTATTGGCGCGAGACCGGCCGCTTCGTCGCGTTCCGCGCGCCGGCCGTCGTGCTGGCCACCGGCGGGATCGGCAAGTCCTTCAAGGTCACCTCCAACTCGTGGGAGTACACCGGTGACGGTCACGCCCTGGCACTGCGGGCCGGCTCGACGCTGCTGAACATGGAGTTCGTCCAGTTCCACCCGACGGGCATGGTGTGGCCGCTTTCGGTCAAGGGCATCCTCGTCACCGAGTCGGTGCGCGGTGACGGTGGCGTGTTGCGCAACTCCGAGGGCAAGCGGTTCATGTTCGACTACGTGCCGGCGGTGTTCCGCGGGCAGTACGCCGAGACCGAGGACGAGGGCGACCGCTGGTACACCGACCCCGAGAACAACAAGCGCCCACCCGAGTTGCTGCCCCGTGACGAGGTGGCACGCGCGATCAACTCCGAGGTGAAGGCCGGGCGCGGAACGCCCCATGGCGGCGTGTTCCTCGACATCGCCAGCCGTCGCAGTGCGGACGAGATCCTGAAAAAGCTGCCCTCGATGTACCACCAGTTCAAGGAGCTGGCGGACGTCGACATCACCAAGGAGCCGATGGAAGTCGGGCCGACCTGCCACTACGTAATGGGAGGTATCGAAGTCGATCCCGACACCGCAGCCGCGGCCCGAGTGCCCGGCCTGTTCGCGGCGGGCGAGGTCGCGGGCGGCATGCACGGCTCCAACCGGCTCGGTGGCAACTCGCTCTCGGACCTACTGGTCTTCGGCCGGCGGGCCGGCGTCGGTGCGGCCGAGTACGTCGCCGGGCTTCGCGGGACATACCCCAAGGTCAGCCAGGCGGCGCTCGTCGCCGCCGAGCACACCGCCGTCGGACCGTTCGACCCGCCGGACGAGGCCACCGCCGAGAACCCGTACACGCTGCACCAGGAGTTGCAGCAGACGATGAACGACCTGGTCGGCATCATCCGCAAGGCCGAGGAGATCCAGCAGGCGCTCGACAAGCTCGAGACGCTCAAGAAACGGGTCCGCAACATCGGGGTCGAGGGCCACCGGCAGTTCAACCCGGGCTGGCACCTCGCACTGGACCTGCGCAACATGCTCGCCGTCAGCGAGTGCGTGGCGCGCGCGGCACTGCAGCGGCAGGAGTCGCGTGGCGGGCACACCCGCGACGACTTCCCGAAGATGGACACGCACTGGCGTCAGCTGAACCTGATCTGTGTGGCTGCCGGTGACGGGATCGCGGTCGTCGAGCAGCCGTTGACGCCGATGCGGCGCGACCTGCTCGACCTGTTCGAGCGCGACGAACTGGCCAAGTACATGAGTGACGTCGAACTCGCCGACCTGCCCATCGAGGAGAAGACGTGAGCTACCAGGCGAACTTCAGGGTATGGCGCGGCGACGCCGAGGGCGGCGAGCTCACCGACTACACGGTCGAGGTGAACGAGGGAGAGGTCGTCCTCGACGTCATCCATCGGTTGCAGGCCACCCAGGCCGGGGACCTGGCCGTGCGCTGGAACTGCAAGGCCGGCAAGTGCGGGTCGTGCAGCGCCGAGGTCAATGGCCGGCCACGGCTGCTGTGCATGACCCGCATGTCGACGTTCACCGAGGCCGAGACCATCACGGTCACGCCGCTGCGTACGTTCCCGGTGATGAAGGACCTCGTCACGGACGTCTCGTTCAACTACCGCAAGGCGCAGGAGATCCCGGCGTTCGCACCGCCCGCGGGCCTGGCGCTCGGCGAGTACCGGATGGCCCAGATCGACGTCGAGCGCTCGCAGGAGTTCCGCAAGTGCATCGAGTGCTTCCTGTGCCAGGACGTCTGCCACGTCATCCGCGACCACGAGGACAACAAGGAGGCCTTCGCCGGCCCCCGGTTCTTCATCCGGGCCGCCGAACTGGCCATGCACCCACTCGACGCGCGCACCGATCGCGCGGAGTTCGCGCAGGCCGACCAGGGCATCGGGTTGTGCAACATCACCAAGTGCTGCACCGAGGTCTGCCCCGAGCACATCAAGATCACTGACAACGCGATCATCCCGATGAAGGAGCGCGTGGCCGACCGCAAGTACGACCCGCTCGTCTGGCTGGGCGCCAAGATCGGCCGCCGCAGCTCCTGACAAGCGAAGCCTCCGGGGATTCCGGGGGCCTCGCCATCCGACGGTTGATGATCAGCAGCCGAAGCTGTGCGTCTGGAAATTGTCGACGGCGGCGATGGCGGGGCCGGTGAGGCCGAGCAGGGTGGCGAAGCTGAGCAGCAGTGTCAGCACGATCTTGGCAGGCAGACCAAGACGGCGGCGG
>DAITQD010000005.1:39643-40875 GCA_036833255.1 Jatrophihabitantaceae bacterium | reverse complement strand
GCATTGCGATCATTGACCAGGGCCGGATCATCGCGCTCGACACTCCCGCGGCGCTCAAGGCGGGCGTCGGTGAGGACCGCGTCCAGATCCAGACCGACGACGGCGCGGCCGCGATCGCCGCGCTCGACCGGCAGTTCGGCCTGCAGGCGGCGATAATCGAGGGCGCTGTGACATTCCACGTCGCGCAGGGCGAGCAGTTCGTGCCCAAGCTCTTCGCCGAGTTTCCGATGGCAATCCGGTCGGTGCGCGTCGCCCGGCCGTCCCTCGACGACGTATTCATGTCCTACACGGGCACCACGATCCGCGACGCGGAGGCCGGTGCGACGGACCGCAGGCGGCACACCGCGCAGATCTTCGGCCGGGGTCGATGATGGTGAGCGTCGCGGTACCGGTGGCGCAGGTAAGGGTCCCGGGGCGCTCGGCGGGCGGCGAACTGCGGGCCATCAAGATCGTGTGGGAGCGCGAGGTGGTGCGCTTCGCGAGCGACCGGGTGCGGATGATCACCTCGCTCGTCCAGCCGCTGTTGTTCCTGTTCGTCCTCGGCACGGGCCTGTCTCGGATCGCGAACGCAGGCACGGGCGGCCTGAACCTGCGCACCTTCCTCTACCCGGGCATCCTCGCGATGGCGGTGATGTTCACCGCCATGTTCTCGGCGGCGTCGATCGTCTGGGACCGCGAGTTCGGCTTCCTGCGCGAGATGCTGGTGGCACCGATCCGGCGCAGCTCGATCGTCCTCGGCAAGTGCCTGGGCGGCGCGACGGTGGCGACGTTCCAGGGCGTGCTGGTGATCTGCCTGGCGGGTCTGGTCGACGTGCCCTACGCGCCGTCACTGATCCTCGAGGTGTTCGCCATGCAGACCCTGCTGGCGTACATGCTCACCGCGTTCGGCGTGATGGTGGCGGCCCGCATCAAGCAGATCCAGTCGTTCATGGCGTTGACGCAGATGCTGATCATGCCGCTGTTCTTCCTCTCCGGCGCGATGTTCCCGGTCACCGGCCTGCCCACCTGGCTCACCGTGCTGAACCGGCTCGACCCGCTGACCTACGCCGTCGACCCGATGCGTCGCGCCGTGTTCGCCCACCTGAAGCTGACGCCCGAGGTGCGCGAGCGTCTCTCGCCGGGCGTGACGTGGTTGGGCTGGCAGGTTCCCTCGCTACTGTGCGCGGCTGTCGTCGCCGTGCTCGGCGCGGCCATGACCGCCGTCGCCATCGCCGAGTTCAACCAGAGCGACT
>DAITQD010000005.1:29984-39543 GCA_036833255.1 Jatrophihabitantaceae bacterium | reverse complement strand
AGGGGTGTCGGGGTGAACTCGCCGCCTATGTCGTACCCGCCGGCCAACGCCTCGAGCGCACGCGCGAACAGCGCCGGGTCGTCGGCGTGCAGCTCCAGCAGCGGCTGGCCTTCGCGGACGGAGTCCCCCGGCTTGGCGAGCATCACGACGCCCGCTCCAGGTGATACCGCGTCCTCCTTTCGCGCCCGCCCCGCGCCGAGACGCCACGCGGCGACACCGATCGCGAGCGCGTCCAGGCGGGTCAGCACACCCGAGGCCGGGGCCGGCACGACATGCCGCTCGCGGGCGCTGGGCAGCGGGGCCGCCGGGTCGCCGCCCTGAGCCGCGATCATCCGCCGCCAGACGTCCATCGCCCGCCCGTCGCTCAGCGCGTCGGCCGGATCGACGTCCTCGAGGCCCGCGCCGGCCAGCATCTCGCCCGCGAGGGCGAGCGTCAGCGCCACCACATCGGCCGGGCCACCGCCGGCGAGCACGTCGAGGGACTCGGCCACCTCGAGCGCGTTGCCCACGGTGCGGCCCAGCGGCGTCGACATGTCCGTCAGCAGTGCGACGGTCCGCACGCCGTGCGCCGAACCCAGCGACACCATCGTCGCCGCAAGCTCGCGCGCGGACGCGAGGTCCTTCATGAACGCACCCGTGCCGACCTTGACATCGAGCACCAGCGATGCCGCACCCTCGGCGATCTTCTTGCTCATGATCGACGAGGCAATGAGCGGGATTGATTCGACGGTTCCGGTCACATCACGCAGCGCGTACAGCTTGCGGTCGGCCGGCGCGAGCGCGTCGCCCGCCGCGCACACCACCGCGCCAACGTCGTTGAGCTGTCGCACGAAGTCGGCATTCGACACCGCGGCCCGCCAGCCCGGGATCGCCTCCAGCTTGTCCAGCGTGCCGCCCGTGTGCCCGAGTCCTCGGCCGGACAACTGCGGGACCGCCGCGCCGCACGCGGCGACCAGCGGCGCGAGCGGCAGGGTGATCTTGTCGCCGACCCCGCCCGTCGAGTGCTTGTCGGTGGTCGGCCGGGTGACGCCGGACAGATCCAGGCGCTCCCCCGAGGCGACCATCGCCGCCGTCCACCGCGACAGTTCGGACGCAGTCAGCCCGCGCAGCAGCACCGCCATCGCCAGCGCCGCCATCTGCTCATCGGCAACCACGCCGCGCGTGTAGGCCGAGATCACCCAATCGATCTGGGCGCCTGACAGCGCCGATCCGTCGCGCTTGGTGCGGATGACCTCGACCGTGTCGAACGGTTCACTCACGCACGTCCTCGCTTCGCTCCGGGCGCGCGCGAGGCTCACCCGCACTGCGCCTATTAGTTCGCTCGCTGCGCTCGCTCACTCACCAAGATCTCCGCGGCCGAACGCCAGCGGCAGCACCTCGGTCATCGGCTTGGGCCCCTCCACCGTATCGACGAGCAGGTCCGGGCCGCCGTGCTCCCACAGCAGTTGCCGGCACCGTCCGCAGGGCATCAGCACCTCGCCGTGGAAGTCGACGCACGCGAACGCGACAAGGCTCCCGCCGCCCGTAGCGTGCAGCGAGGACACCAGCCCGCACTCGGCGCACAGACCCAGACCGTACGAAGCGTTCTCGACGTTGCAGCCGACGACGACCCGCCCGTCGTCGACGAGCGCGGCCGCACCGACCGGGAACTGTGAGTACGGCGCGTACGCCCGGCCCATGGCCTCGAGCGCCGCGCGCCGCAGCGCGGGCCAGTCCACCGAAGAAGTCATCACTCAGCCTTTGACGTAGGGCTCGCCGTCGGCGGCCGGAGCCTGGACGCGCCCCACCAGCCCGGCGACCGCGAACAGGGTGGCCAGGTACGGGGCCATGGACAGGAACGCGGACGGGATCTTGACCGGTGTGCCCACCACCGACAGCAGTGACTGCAATGCGTCGCTGAAGCCGAACAGCAGCGCGGCGCCGACCGCGCCGCGCGGGCTCCACCGCCCGAAGATCACCGCGGCCAGGGCGATGAAGCCCTTGCCGGACGAGATGTTCTTGCTGAATGCGCCGACGGCACCGATCGTGAGGTAGGCGCCACCGAGACCCGCCACGAGCCCGCCCATGATCACGTTGCGGTACCGCGTGCGCAGCACATTGATTCCCACCGTGTCGGCGGCCTTCGGATGCTCGCCGACGGCGCGGGTACGCAGGCCCCAGCGGGTCCGGAAGAGCGAGATGTCGATGATGACGATCAGTGCGTAGGTCATGTACACAATCAGGTTTTGATCGAACAGCGGCGCGCCGATCACCGGGATGTCGCTGAGCAGCGGCACCTTGATCGGCGACAGGAAGCCGGGGTCGTTGTAGCTGCTTGCATTGGTCTGCATCAGCGCGTCGTAGCCGAAGCCGGTCAGGCCCAACGCGAAGGCGTTGACCACGACGCCGAGAACGATCTGGTTGACGACGTAGCGGATCGCGAACACGGCGAGCAGGGCGCCCATCAGACCGCCCGCGAGCATCGCGACGACGACGCCGACACCGAGGCTGTGCGCCATCGTTGCCGCCAGGGCGCCGGCGAACGCGCCGGCCAGCAGTTGACCCTCGATCGCGATGTTGATGACGCCGGATCGTTCGCACAGGATGCCGGCCAGCGCCCCGAGGATCAGCGGGATCGCCAGAAAGACCGTGTTCTGAAGCAGCCCGAGCAGGTTCAGCGGTGCGCCGCCGACGCTGGCGCTGCCCGCCCAGCACAGGAAGGCCGCCACGAAACAGGCCAGCACCGCCGCCAACACCCAGCGCATTTGTCGACGGCTGAAACCCCGGGCAATCTGCCAGACGCCGAGTCCGATCACCGCCACGCCGAGGACGATGCCGGCGAGTTCGGCGGGAATGTGCAGGTCCGGAATGTGGATCTTGGCACCCGAATCCGACAGGGAGAACGCCGCATCACCCGGCTTCGCGCCCACGCCCCAGGCCAGCACGCAGATCAGGCCCGCGACGATGACCGACGCCCCCGAGATCAGCCGCCGGCGCAGCGAGACCGGCGGTTCGACCACGGTAGGCGTGACGACGAGGTCGTCCGCAGCGGGCGCGAGGGCGGATTGACTGGTCATCCGTTCCACCCCTTCGCGAGCCCACCGACGCCGCCGCCCCGCGACTCGCGCAGCCGGAAGATCGCCCGGATCAGCGCGGGCGCCGCGATGAACAGCACGATCAGCGCCTGCATGACCCTCACCACGTCATCCGGCGTCCCGGTCTCGGCGAGCATCTCGACGCTGCCGGCCCGCAGGGCTCCGAACAGCAGGCCGGCGAGCACGATGCCCACTGGCGAGGCACGTCCGAGCAAGGCCACCGTGATTGCGTCGAAGCCGAAGCCGGCGTCCACGTCACCCGTCAGTGCGCTGTTCGTGCCCAGGATCTGCGAGCACCCGACGAGCCCGGCGAGTGCACCCGAGATAACCATGACCGTCACGTAGCTGCGCTCGATCTTCATGCCTGCGGTGCGCGCCGCATACTGGTTCGCGCCCACCGCGCGCAGCGAGAAGCCCAGCGTCGAGCGCGACAGCAGCCACCAGCAGCCGACGGCCGCGACGGCCGCGATGATCAACGCCGCGTGCACTCGCAGGTCTGAGCCGAGCAGGTGCGGCAGGCGCGCGGTGCCGTGCACGGTGCGTGAGACGGCTTGATTGGAACCGGGTGCCTGGAAGCCGGAGACGCCGAGCACGTAGGCCAGGAAGTACAGCGCGACGTAGTTGAGCATGATCGTCGAGATCACCTCATGCGCTCCGGTACGCGCCTTGAGCCAACCGGCCAGCCCACCCCACACGGCGCCGCCGATGATGCCGGCCAGCAGGGCGGCGATCACGTGGAGCACGTGGGGCAGTTGGAACGCGAAGCCGACGTAGCCGGCGCAGATCGCCCCCATGATCAGTTGGCCCTGCACGCCGATGTTGAACAGGCCGGCCCGGAACGCGACACCCACCGCCAGGCCACCCAGGATCAGTGGCGCCGCATTCACGAGCGTCTCGGAGATCGGCCCGAGCACCGGCACGCCGCCGTTCGAGTACAGCGAGTCGGGGTTGAAGACCGAACCCTTGAACAGGGCGACGTAGGCCGTCGAGATCGCATGCCAGCCACGGGTGAACGTGTCCCCCGGAGCGGAGGTGAAGTACCCCATCGCGGTGCGCGTCGGCGGGTCGGCGATCACGATCAGGATCGCGCCGGCGACGAGAGCGCAGACGAAAGCGAGCAGCGTGAGCACGACGGTGTTGCCGTACCGGATCGCATCCACGAGCCGGCGCCCGAGGCCAGGTTTCGCGGCCGGCTGCTTCGCGGCCGGCGGCTTCGGTGCCGGCGTCTCGACCACGTTGGTGCTCATAGGGCACCCGCCGCGTCCGGGTTCCCGATGGCAGCCTTGCTCAATGGGACGGCGGCGGCGGCTTGCTCGGGTGTGCAACCGGCCATCAACATGCCGATCTGTTCGGCCGGTGTCCCGGCTGGGACCTCACCGGCGATGCGCCCGCGGTACATGACCGCGATGCGGTCGGCGAGGCCCAGCACCTCGTCCAGCTCAGTCGACACCATGACCACCGCGGTGTCGTTGTCGCGCTCGGCGACGATGCGCCGGTGCACGAACTCCATGGAGCCGACGTCCAGTCCCCGCGTCGGCTGGGCGATCACGAGCAGCGTGAGGGGCCGCGACATCTCCCGGGCGAGCACGACCTTCTGCTGGTTACCGCCCGACAATGTGCCGGCCGCCGTCTGGGTCGTAGGCGGTCGCACGTCGAACTCCTCGACGCGAGCGGTCGCGTTCTGGGCAATCTCACGCAGGTCCAACGACCCTCGCGAGCCGAACGGCGGCTTGTCGTAGAGATCGAGGACGAGGTTCTCCGCCACGCTGAAGCCGCCCACCAGACCGTCGTGCAGGCGGTCCTCCGGGACGTAGCCGACGCCGAGTCCGAGGATCTCGTTCGTGGACAGGGCACCAATCTGGCGTCCCGTGATCGCAATGCTGCCGCTCGTCGGGGTGGTCAGACCCACAATGGATTCGACGAGCTCGGACTGCCCGTTGCCCTGCACGCCGGCGACGGCATAGATCTCGCCGGCCCGCACCGAGAACGACACCTTGTCGACGAGGACGACACCGTTGCCGTCGAGGATCGAGATGTCGCGCACATCGAGCACCACGTCGGCCGGCTTCGCGGGCTGTTTCTCGACGGTCAGCTTCACCGGCCGGCCGACCATCAGCGAGGCGAGTTCGCTCTCCGAGGCGGACGGGTCGGTGGTGCCGACGACGGCACCGCGCCGGATCACCGTGATCTTGTCCGCGATCTCGCGGACCTCATGCAGCTTGTGGCTGATGAACACGATCGACGTGCCGCCGTCACGAAGCGAACGCATCACCGAGATCAGGTCTTCGGTCTCCTGCGGCGTCAGAACCGCAGTCGGCTCGTCGAGCACCAACAGGCCCGCGTTCTTACTCAACGCCTTGAGGATCTCGACCCGTTGCTGCACGCCGACGGGCAGGTCGGCGACGAGCGCGTCCGGCGGCACCGCGAGGCCGTAGCGGCTCGAGATCTCGGCGACCTGTCGACGAGCCCGGCGCCGGTCGAGGAAACCGCCAGGCTTCGTCTGCTCGTGGCCCAGCATGACGTTCTCGGTGACCGTGAAGACGGGGATGAGCATGAAGTGCTGATGAACCATGCCGATCCCGGCGCTCATCGCGTCACCGGGCCCCTTGAACGTCACAGGCACGTCGTCGACGAGGATCTCGCCTTCGTCGGGTTGGTATAGCCCGTACAGCACGTTCATCAACGTGGACTTGCCGGCCCCGTTCTCACCGAGCAGTCCGTGAATCTCACCGGGCTCGACCACAAGGTCGACGGCGTCGTTGGCCGTGAACGAGCCGAAGCGTTTGGTGATCGCCCGTAGCTCGAGTTTCACTCGTTGACCCTCTCAGAGAAACGTCGGCGAGTGGAGCCCCGGTGGGGCTCCACTCGCCGACCTCCGGCTATCCGAAGCGCCTACTTCGGCTGGCTCGGCGAGGTGATCGGGATGCTCTTGTCGCCGATGCCCTTCTTGATCGTGTCAAGTTCGTCCTTGAGTGCCTGCGGCACCTTCGAGTCGAAGTCGTGGAACGGCGCGAGCCCCGTCCCGTTGTTGTCGAGCGTCCCGATGTAGGAGCCGGTCGGGAACGTGCCGCCGGAGGCTGCGGTCAGGTACTTCTGGACCGAGTCGGCCAAGTTCTTCGTCACGCTGCTGAGGAAGAACTTGCAGTACTGCGCCGCCGACACGCAGCCGTCGGTGTCGACCCAGATCACGTTGACCTTGCCGCCGGAGGACTGCGCTGCCGCGCCGGCACCCAGGCCGGTGCCACCGGCAACCGGGAAGATGATGTCGGCACCCTGCTGGATGAAGGTCTGGCTGATCTGCTTGCCCTTGTTCTGATCGATGAACGACTGGGCGAAGGTGCCGCCCTTCTGGTTCTTCTCGTCCCAGCCCAGCACCTGGACGCTCTTGTGCTTCTGGGTGTTGTAGTACTGCACGCCCTCCCAGAAGCCGTCCATGTAGATCGTCACCGGCGGGATGTTCAGGCCGCCGAAGGTCGCCACCTTGCCGGTCTTCGTCATGCCCGCAGCGAGGTAGCCGCCGAGGAAGCCACCCTGCGCGGTGTTGAACTGCAGGCCGTAGACGTTCGGACCGGTCGAGCCCGCATCGACCTCCGCGAACTGCTTCGTCGGATTCTTCTTGGCGACCGCCGTGACCGCGTCGAACATCAGGCCGCCGACCGCGATCGTCGTATCGCAGCCCTTGGCGACCTCGGCGTTGAGGTTCGGCACGTAGTCGTTCTGCGAGCTCGACGGCACGAAGGAGATCTTGAGGTTCGGGTTGGCCTTGTTCGCCGCCGTCATGCCGGCGTAGGACGACTGGTTGAACGACTTGTCGTCGACGCCGCCGGTGTCGAGCACCATGCAGGCATTGAAGGCCTTGCCCGCGGTCGTGCTGCCCGAGGTGGTGCCTGCGCTGCCGCTGCCGCCGCCACCGCTGGCCTTCTTGCTGCCGCAGGCGGTCAGCGTCAGGGCGAGTACGGCCAGGGTGGCCACGGCTACCCGAGTTCGCTTTGGGTGCACATTCATGATTGCTTCAGTCTCCGGTCCGAGTCCGAGTGTTCGCGGGTCTGTCGGACACCGTAGCCAGCACAGCCGCGCCCGCAAGACCCGGGGCGCGCGGCGATCTTGATACGCCGCGTTCGTCATGACGCGCTCGGCGTATCAAGATCGGCTGGTCGGCTGTCCACAGCCCCAGCGACTGTCCACAGATCGACGGGCGGCGGTGCCGACGGCGCGCGCAGCCGGAACGATCGGACGCATGCTCACCCGTGCGGCGTCTGGAGCGTCCATCGTATCCGTCGACACCGGATTCGAGGTGTTCTCGCGCGCAGACCTGACGGCGTTGGGCTGCACGCGGTCCGAGGCGCAAGCCCGACTTGCGGCGGGACGCTGGCGCAAGATCGGCAAGGCCGTCGTCACGCACAACGGTGAGCTGACCCGCGAGCAACGGTGGCGGGTCGGCCTTATCAACTGTGGTCCCCGCGCCGTGCTGAGCTCGTTCTCTGCCGCCGAGGCGCTCGGGTTGACGGGCTGGTCGCGCGAGGAGACCCACGTGCTAGCGCCCGCAGGCGTGGCCAGACCGCATCTGCCGGGCCAGCCCCTCGTGCTGCATCGCACCACGCGGCTGGATCCGAACCAGCTGATGGGACGGCTCCGCTGCCACCGCATCGCGCCGGCCCTTGTCCTCGCCGCCGCCAGTTTCGGCTCGCCTCGTCCCGGCTGCGGACTGCTGGCTGCCGGCGTTCAGCAACGTCTCACCTGCGCTGCCGATCTCCGTGCGGCCGTCGTAGCAGCCCCCCGCACGCGCCATCACGCCGAACTGCTCGCGGCCGCGGACGACATTGCCATGGGTGCGCAGGCGTTGAGTGAGATCGACTTCGTCCGGCTGTGCCGCCGCAATGGCCTGCCGGCGCCTGTCCAACAGGCTGTGCGCGTCGAACCGAGCGGACGGCGGCGCTACCTCGACGCGGAGTGGCGGCTGCGCGATGGGCGTCGCGTCGCCGTAGAGGTCGACGGTGCCGTACACCTTGCACCGCGACGCTGGTTCGACGACCAGTTGCGCCAGAACGAGCTGTCGCTGAGCGGGACTCTCGTGCTGCGCTACCCGAGCGTGATCGTGCGGACGGAGCCGAAGCTGGTGGTGCAGCAGCTTCGCCGGGCACTCCTCCCGCGATGTTGATACGCCGCGTTCGTCATGACGCGCTCGGCGCATCAAGATCCGCACCGACGTCGGCGCGCCGGGCCGGGACGGGGGTCGCGCCCGGCCTACCCTCGTTCGGTGCGACGCAGACGGATGCCGACGGCACTCGCCGCGGTCTGTCTCGCGATGTTGCTCGTCGCGCTGAGTGGCACCCTGCCCGCCGCAGCGGATCCGGCCGCAACGCCCACCCCGACCGGCGGCCACTACGTCTACCCGCCCGCGGCGCCGAAGCCCACGTCCGACGCCGGCTCCCCCACTGCCCCCGACCCGAACCCCCCTCGCGGCGGCATCGACCCGCGTGGCGAGGCGGTGGGCGGCGAGCGGTTGCTGAGCCGCGGACTCGTCCTGCCGACGCACGCTCCCGCGCTGCCCGCCAGCCTCAGCGCGCAGGCCTGGGTTCTCGTCGACCTCGACTCCGGCGACGTTCTCGCTGCCCGCGACCCGCATGGGCGCTACCAGCCGGCCAGCATCCTCAAGACGCTGACGTCGGTGACCCTGCTGCCGCTGCTGCCCGGCAAGCACGTCGTCACCGTGAGCAATGCGGCAGTCCCCACCGAGGGCTCGGCGGCCGGGCTCGTCGCCGGCGGCAAGTACACCGTCGATCAGCTGTTCAGCGGGCTGTTGCTCGTCTCCGGCAACGATGCCGCGGCCGCTCTCGCGCAAGCGGCCGGGGGATACGCGAGGACGGTGAACCTGATGAACGCCACGGCGCTGCGACTCGGCGCGTACGACACCTACGTACAGACGCCGTCCGGTCTGGACGGCTGGGCGCAACTGACGAGCGCCTACGACATGGCGATCTTCCTGCGCGCCGCAGTGGACCAGCCGCGCTTCGTCGGCTACGACCGTCAGCCGACCGCCGAACTGCCGTGGCAGAAGATCAACGGCTACGGCCCGGTTTCGCTGGTCAATCAGAATGCACTGTTCCTGACGACGGTGCCGGGAGCGCTCGTCGCCAAGACCGGCTACACCGACGCAGCGTTGCACACCTTCGCGGGCGCGATCTCCCGTCACGGTCGCCGGCTCGGTGTGGTCTTACTGCGCGGGCAGCGCTGGCCGAGCGACCAGTGGCAGCAGGCCACCGATCTGATGAACTGGGCCTTCGCATTGCCGGCACGCACTCCGCCCGTCGGGCACCTCGACGCGGCTGCCCCACCGCCCGCCTTGGCGGCAACGCCGGCAGCGGCACGCGCCGCGCACGACGCAGCGGCCGTCCGTGCGGCGAGGCAGCACAATGCGGTGGTGGTCTGGTCGATCATCGCGATCGGCGCCCTCGTGGCGACCGCCGGCGCCTTCTCCTGGCGCC
>DAITQD010000005.1:21963-29884 GCA_036833255.1 Jatrophihabitantaceae bacterium | reverse complement strand
CCTCGCGGCGGCGCGACTGAGCCCACGCGACGGCGGCCGCGCCTGCCACGACCCCGGCACCGATCAGTGAACCGGCGACCACCAACGGCGACGGGGCATCCGGCACCTCGCCCGCGTCGGCGGTCTCCAGCGCGGCGGGCCCCTCGATCGGCTCTTCGGCGGCCTCCTGCGGACCTGGCGGGCAGCCTCGGCAGGTCGCCGTCCAGGCGGCGCAGAAGAGCATGAAGCGGGCCACCAGCTGAATCCAGATGAGCACCGCGAGCAACCCCGCGAACGGACCCGCGGTCGGACTGTGCGTCGTCTTGGCGATGGTGAACGTCCCGACGATCTTGAGAATCTCGAAACCGACGGCTGCGAGCACGGCGCCCTGTAGCCCGGCGCGTCGCGGCACCCGGATGGCCGGCAATCGGACGAGTACCCACCAGAAGATCAGCACGTCGCCCGCTACCGCGAGGGCCAGCCCGAGGACCGTGACCAGGTAATGCACGCCGACGACGTTGTCCAGACTGGTAGCGCGCAAGGCCTGGTCGGTCAGCGCAGTTCCTAGCACGGTGAGGCCGAGCGACACCACCAGGCCGAGGCCGAGCCCCGCGAGCACGAACAGGTTCATGAGCTTCGCGAAGAAGAAGTTACGGTCCGGGGCGCGCCGGCCCCACACCCCGTCGATCGCGGCCCGCAGGTTGCCGATCCAGCCGAGGCCGGTCAGCATCACGCCCACCAGGCCGACGATCCCGACGCTCGTCCGCGATTTGATGGCGGTGCGAACCGATGCCTGCAGCGTCTTGCCCAGGTCGCCGGGAACATTGGCGGTGATGTGGTCGAGCAGGCTCTGCTGCGCCGCGGGGTGCGACTGTAAGACGAAGCCGGTGATGGCCACCGCGAGCAGCAGCAGCGGGAACAACGCGAGGAAGCTGAAGTAGGTGATGGCCGCCGCGTACTGACTGCCGTTGTTGTCCTTAAGCAGCTTCCAGGCAGCGACGACGTGCCGCAGGCCCGGACGACGCTCCTTGAGCTCAGCCCATCGCAGGCTCGCGGCGCTCTTCACGCGGGAGAACACGTTCTCACCGCACGTCGCTCATGTGCCGCCGAGTTCGAATTCGGTGCGCCACCGCCAGCGCCGGTCCGGGTCGCGCGAGAACAGACCGAAGCGTTCGACGGGAAACCGCGCGACGAACCCGGCAAGACCGTCGTAGGCATCATCCAGGCCGCGGTCGTCGATGTCGTGGGCCACCGTGACGTGCGGGTGGTAGGGGAAGTCCAGGTCACGCTCGAGCGGGCCTTGGCGGATGGCCTTCTCCAGCAGTTCGCAATCCGCCACGCCACGGGCGATCTGGATGAACACCACCGGTGAGGCGGGACGGAATGTGCCGGTGCCGGCGAGGTGCATGACGAACGGATCACCCGCCGCGGCCGTCCCGGCGAGGTGTTCCTCGATGTCGTCCATGGCGTCGACCGCGACGGGCGTCGGCGGTAGCAGGGTGACGTGTGGCCAGATCAGATCGGCAGCCGGGTCGCCGACCCGGCGCCGCCAGTTCGTGAGCACCGCCGCGTGCGGCTGCGGGATCGCGACCGCGACCCCCAGCATCACCGTGTTCGGCATCGGCTCAGCGCCCGCCCGCGGCTGGGACCAAGAAGCCCACCCGCTCGTACACCGATGCGACGGTGCCCGCGGCGACCGCACGAGCCCGTTCGGCTCCGACGGCCAGGATGCGGTCGAGCTCGGCCGGGTCGGCGAGCAGGTCGTTCGTGCGCTTCGCGAACGGCTCGACGAATGCGACGGTGGCATCGGCCACAGCAGCCTTCAGCGCGCCGTAGCCGCCGCCTTCGAAATCACCCGCAACCTCGGGGACGGGACGGTTCGTCACGGCGGCGAGGATGGTGAGCAGGTTGGACACGCCAGGCTTGGCGACCGGGTCGAAGTGCACCGAGGTGTCGGCGTCGGTCACGGCCCGCTTGATCTTCCTCGCCACCGCCGACGGATCGTCGAGCAGATTGACCGTGCCCGCGTCGCCGAGCGACTTGCTCATCTTCGCTGTCGGGTCCTGCAGGTCGAGGATCTTAGCCGTCTGCTTCGGGATGAACGGCTCGGGGACCGTGAAGGTCTGCCCATAGCGGGAGTTGAAGCGCTGCGCGAGCTTGCGCGTCAGCTCCAGGTGCTGGCGCTGGTCCTCACCAACCGGTACTGCGTCGGCTTGGTAGAGCAGGATGTCGGCCGCTTGCAATACGGGATAGCTGAGCAGCCCCACCGAGTAGTGCTCGGCTCCGGCGCGGCTCGATTTGTCCTTGAACTGCGTCATCCGGGCGGCCTCGCCGAAACCAGTCAGGCACTCCAGCACCCACGACAGCTGGGTGTGCTCCGGGCGGTGACTCTGCAGGAACAGCGCGCACCGTGCGGGGTCCACGCCCGCCGCGAGCAGCTGCGCGACCGACGCGCGCGTGCGCTGGCGCAATACGTCGGGTGCGGGCGGGTCGACGGTGATCGCGTGCAGGTCGACTACGCAGTAGAACGCGTCGTAGGTCTCCTGCAGGGCCACCCACTGCTTGACCGCGCCGAGGTAGTTGCCGAGGTGGAACGAGTCGGACGTCGGCTGGATCCCCGACAGCACGCGCGGGCGGCGGGCCGGCTGGTCGTCAGGATTCGGAACCATGGGTCCCAATTCTGGCATTCGGCGCCGGCTCGCTGACGGCGCGGTCCGGCTCCGGCGGCGTCACCCGCACCCGGGCCGCGCGGCGCCCGTCGACCTCGGTGATGGCCAGCCGAAACCCGTCGTGCTCGACCTCGTCGCCCGTCTGCGGAAGCCGCCCGAGCACCGCCATCAAATAGCCGCCGACCGTCGAGTAAGGCCCTTCGGGCAGCTCTAAACCTGATATCTCAGCAATTTCATCTAAGTTCAGCTTGCCGTCCACCTCGACGGCGCCGCCGACGAGCCGGCGTGACTCGCCGCCCAGCGCGTCGTACTCGTCGCGGATGTCGCCGATGACCTCCTCGATGAGGTCCTCGAGGGTGACGATGCCGTCGGTGCCGCCGTACTCGTCGACGACGATCGCGAGATGGTGACCCTCGCGCCGCATCTCGGACAGCGCGGAGAGGACGTGCTTGGAGCCCGGCAACGCCTTGACGTCGCGGGCCACGCTGCCCACCGTGCGGTCACGGTCGGCGCGCACGTCGGCCACCAGCAGATCGCGGATATGCACGAAGCCCAGGACGTCGTCGTGACCCTGGCCGACGACCGGGTAGCGCGAGTGCGGCGATTCGCCGGCGACCTTGGCCGCGCGGCTTACCGTCATCGCCGCCTCGAGGAAGGTGACCTCGGTGCGCGGCACCATGACCTCGCTGATCGCGCGCTCAGCGGCCGCGAAGACGTCGTCGATCAGCCGTCGCTCGTCGGAGGACAGCGACTCGTGGGCGGCCACCAGGCCGCGCAGTTCGTCCTGGCTGATCGGCGCGCGTGGCGCGCCCGGGTCGCCGCCGAGCAGGCGCACCAGGACGTTCGTCGCCTTCGACAGCAGCCAGATGACCGGCCGGAAGAACCCGGCGATGCGGTTCAGCGGTGGGGCGAAGAACACGGCTGCGGACTCGGCTCGTTGCAGCCCGAGCCGCTTCGGCGCGAGTTCGCCGACGACGAGCGTCACGAACGAGATGATCATCGTGACGCCGATGATTCCGGTCGCGCCGGCCAGCCCGTGGCTCCACCCGTGCTTGACGAGGAACCGCTTCGCCTCGTCGGAGAGGGTCACCGCGCCGAACGCGCTCGAGAGCAGGGCCGTGGACGTGACGCCGATCTGGACGGCCGCCAGGAAACGGTTCGGGTCGCTGACGAGCTTGGCGACGGCCGCACCGCGGCGACTCGACTCGGCGAGCGCCCGCACCTGCCCCTCACGCAGCGAGATCAAGGCGATCTCGGCAGCAACGAACACGCCCTCGATGGCGATCAGCAACAGCACGATGCCGATATAGAGCAACGTTTGGCCGGGCACGTGGCTGAGTCTACGAACTACTGAGGCGCGCAAGCGCCACCGCGGGCGTCAGGCGGACTCGGAAGCGGGCTTGCGCCGGCCCGTCGTGCGCCTGGCAGCCTGCGCGGTGTCGAGCCTGGCGACGCTCGCGATCGGCTCGCTGCCCCGCAGCAGCACCTCGGCGACGAGCGCGGGGTCGTCGAACATGGGGATGTGGCCCACGCCGCGCATCGTGACGTGGACGGCGTGCGGCACGACCTCCTTCGCGACCGCGGCCTGCCAGAGCGGGAGCACGAGGTCCCGAGCGGCCCAGGCGATGGTCACCGGGACGTCGCGCGGGATGTCGTCGTCGAACGGCGTGGCCGCATCGAGCAGCAGGCGCAGCGCCGGCCGGGCGTACTCGAACGCGCGGAAATCGCCGAGCGCCTGGTCGGGCGAGATGCGGCCCGGGTGGGAGGTGAGCACGCCGTACATCAGCGTGCGCCCGACGCGGCTGCGCGCCAGCACCGCGGACCTCGGCCCGAGCCGCTCGATCAACTCCGCAGCCGAGGTGAACAGTGTGCGGGTATAGGCGAAGGAGATATCGCTGCGCCAGAAGCCGGCCGGCGACAATGCGGTGACGCTGCGGGCATCCCCGGCGGCGCCGGCCTCGAGGGCCACCCGGCCGCCGAGGGAGTTGCCGGCGATATGCGGGCGGTCCAGCCCCTGCTCGGTGAGGAAGGCGCGGAACTCCGCGCGCAGCGCCTCGACCACCGGCCGGCCCTCGGGCACGAACGGGGAGGACTGCCCGTGCCCCGGCAGGTCGACCAGGATGACGTCACGCTGGGCGGCGAGCTGGTCGAGCACGGGGTACCAGACCTGGCGGCGATGGGTGACGCCGTGCACCAGGACCAGCGGCTCGCCCGAGCCGTGGCGCTCGAATGCCAGCATGCTGCCTCCTCAGCCCCCGGCGGTGCCGCTCGCTCGGCCACTTCATGGGCCGGACATGCGAACGCTACCTACCTGTAACTCTAGGTCATAGAGACTGTCGTCACATAACGACACACCCGATGTCCGCTCAGGCCATTGCCTTGCGCAGGTTGGCGTCGATCGCGTCGAGGAAGTCCTCGGTGGTCAACCACGGAGCGTCCGGGCCGATGAGCAGCGCGAGGTCCTTGGTCATCTGGCCGGACTCGACCGTCTCGACGCAGACGCGCTCGAGCGTCCCGGCGAACTGGGTGACCTCGGCAGTGCCGTCCATCTTGCCGCGGTGGGACAGGCCCTGCGTCCACGCGAAGATCGACGCGATCGGGTTCGTCGAGGTGGGCTTGCCCTGCTGGTGCAGGCGGTAGTGCCGGGTCACCGTTCCGTGCGCGGCCTCGGCCTCGACCGTCTTGCCGTCCGGGGTCATCAACACCGAGGTCATCAGGCCCAGCGACCCGTAGCCCTGCGCCACCGTGTCGGACTGCACGTCACCGTCGTAGTTCTTGCAGGCCCAGACGTAGCCGCCTTCCCACTTCATCGCCGCGGCGACCATGTCGTCGATGAGGCGGTGCTCGTAGGTGAGGCCGGCGGCGTCGAAGTCGGCCTTGAACTCTGCCTCGAAGATCTCGGCGAAGAGGTCCTTGAAGCGGCCGTCGTAGGCCTTGAGAATCGTGTTTTTCGTCGACAGGTAGAGCGGCAGACCGCGGTCTAAGGCGTAGCGCATCGAGGCGCGCGCGAAGTCGCGGATCGACGCGTCCAGGTTGTACATCCCGACCGCGACGCCGCCGCCGGGGAAGTCGAAGACGTTGAACTCCATCGGCGCACTGCCGTCCTTCGGCGTGAACGTCATCGTCAGCGTGCCCTCGCCCGGGACCACGAAGTCGGTGGCCCGGTACTGGTCGCCGAACGCGTGGCGGCCGATGACGATCGGCTTGGTCCAACTCGGGACGAGGCGCGGCACGTTGCTCATCACGATCGGTTCGCGGAAGATCACGCCGCCGAGAATGTTGCGGATCGTGCCGTTGGGCGACTTCCACATCTTCTTCAGGCCGAACTCCTCGACGCGTGCTTCATCGGGCGTGATCGTGGCGCACTTGACGCCCACGCCGTGCTTCTTGATGGCGTTCGCCGCGTCGATCGTCACCTGGTCCTCGGTGGCGTCGCGGTGCTCGATGCTCAGGTCGTAGTACTCGAGGTCGACGTCCAGGTAGGGGTTGATCAGCTTGTCCTTGATGAACTGCCAGATGATCCGCGTCATCTCGTCGCCGTCGAGTTCGACTACGGTCCCCTGCACCTTGATCTTGGACATGCGTTGCAACCTCCGGCACGTGGCGTTCTCTTGGTATCAAGATATCTCGCCGCCGAAATACTTCGGCGACCGCCCCGGCACACGTCATAGTCTGCAAGGCATGACCGACACACGCATCCCCACCGCAATGGATACCGTCGTCCCCGCGAAACAGGGCGACACCTTCGACCTCAAGACCTTCCACCGCTCGGCGCTGGACGTCGGCAGCGTCGGCCTGGACATGCTGCGCTCGGCGGTTCTCGGCGAGTTCGCCTGATGCTGATCCAGCCCTGGGATGCGGGCGCGTCCGAGCAGGAATGGGTCGACTTCGTCCGCGCCCAGGGATTCGGGCATCTCGTCGCGAGCGGCCGCGACCGCGAGGTCCCGGTCGTCGTGCCGACCCAGTTCGCGCTGAGCTCGTCGGAGTTGGTGCTGCTGCACCTGGCCCGGCCGAATCCGATCTGGGCGGCGCTGGCCGAGAACCCTGCCGTGTTGCTGAGCATCGCCGGCGACTGGGCTTACATCCCGGCGGCATGGAAGGCGATCGGTGGCGAGGACCCGCGGTTCGGCGTGCCGACCACCTACTACGCGGCCGTGCAGCTGATTGCCACAGCGCAGATCGTCGACGACGAGGAGGGCAAGGCGGCCATCCTGCGCGAGCAGCTCGGCGTCACCGAGCCCGGCAGCGGCGCCGCCGATCCCGCGGAGCACGGCCGGCGTCTGGCCGGCATCCGCGGCCTGCGGTTGACGGTGCGCGAGGTGCGGGCCAAGTTCAAGTACGGCGGCAACGTCGACGACGCGCACCGGGCGTCGGTAGCCGAGCTGCTGGCCGCGCGCGGCGGGCCAGGCGACAGGGCGGCACTGGCCCACCTGCGCCGGCTGACTCCGTAGGGCACGGGGAGCATTCCGCCCGGCACGCGAGCGAGATGCTCCCCGCGATCGGCCTGTGGACAACGACAGCAGCGGCAGCCGATATCCGGGATGCTCACCCCCATGAGCTGGCGGCACATCGCGCGGGCAAAGGGCGGCGTCGTCTCGCGTCGGCAGCTACTCGCCCAGGGCCTTTCCCCGACTGCCGTCAGCCGGCTCTGCGAACGGGGGGTGGTGGACCGCGTCGCGCACGGCGTCTACCTCGTCGGCGGCGCGCCACTGACCTACCGGGCACGGCTCTGGGTCGTCGTCCTCACGACGAACGGAGTGCTGGGCTTCGCCTCCGCGGCCGAGCTGTGGGAATCACCACGGAACGCAGCGGCCGTGTGCACGTGATCGTTCCGCACGCGCGTCGGGTGGCTTCACCACCCCAAACGCAAGTTCACCGCGTCGTCTTGCCGCCCGGCCAGGTTCGGGAGCACGACGGATTGCCTGTCACCACACGGGCCTGGACAGTCGTGGATCAGCTGGCCGTCTTGCCGGCGCGCGAGGCCGGGCGGCTCGCCGATCGGGCCTTGCAACGCCGGTGGATCACCGGCCGCGATCTCGACCGGAGACTGCGCGACTCTCCCGGACGTCCCGGCAACACTCAGCTGCGGCAGCTGGCCGCCTCGGCCTGCGACGGGGCGGCGGCCGAGTCGGAGCGCCGCCTGCACCGCCTGCTCCGGAGCGCCGGCATCCGCGGCTGGCAGGCCAACTACCCGGTGTGGGTCGACGGCGAGCTGATCGCGGTCGTCGATGTGGCACTCATCGCGTCCCGGATCGCGATCGAGGTCGACGGCA
>DAITQD010000005.1:15609-21863 GCA_036833255.1 Jatrophihabitantaceae bacterium | reverse complement strand
GCGGTCGTCGATGTGGCACTCATCGCGTCCCGGATCGCGATCGAGGTCGACGGCACCCGCCGGCTCGCCGCATAGTGCGGGGAGGGTTCCGCTCGGCTGGCGAGCGGAATCCTCCCCCCACGCGCCGGAGGTCGGGCTACAGCTCGGCGATGTCCGCCTGCTTGGCGCGGACCGCCTCGGCGGCCTGCTTCAGGCCGGCCAGTTCGGATTCGGTGAGCTCACGTTCGACGACCCGCTTGATGCCGCCCGCACCGACCTCGGCCTCGACGCCGAGGTACACCCCACTGATGCCGTACTCACCGTCGACCCACGCACACACCGGGATCGTCTCGCCGGAGTCGGTGATCACGGCACGCGCCATGCGGGCCGCCGCGGCCGACGGGGCGTAGTAGGCCGAGCCCGTCTTGAGCAGCGCCACGACCTCGGCGCCGCCGTTGCGGGTACGGGTGACGAGTTCCTCGATCGTGTCGGCGTCCATGACGTCGGCGAGCG
This sequence comes from Jatrophihabitantaceae bacterium, assembly GCA_036833255.1. Lineage (GTDB taxonomy): Bacteria > Actinomycetota > Actinomycetes > Mycobacteriales > Jatrophihabitantaceae > QHCC01. Next base: position 21,371 of record DAITQD010000005.1, on the reverse strand, counting down.
GCTTGCCGTCGACGAAGCAGGCCGACCGGACCGGCACCATGGTGTCGCCGTGCGAGCCGAGCGTAAGCGTCCGCACCGAGCCGACCGGGACGTTGAGTGTGGTGGCGACGTTGTTGGTGAAGCGCGCGGTATCGAGCACGCCGGCCTGGCCGAAGACGCGGCTCTTCGGGAGCTGCGAGGCGAGCTGCGCCAGCGCCGTCATCTCGTCGAGCGGGTTCGAGACGATGATGATGACCGCATTGGGCGAGTATTTCGCCACGTTCTCGGCAACGCCGCGCACGATCTTGGCATTGACCCCGAGCAGGTCCATGCGGCTCATGCCCGGCTTGCGCGGCAGGCCCGCGGTGATCACGACGACGTCGGAGTCGGCCGTCGCCTCGTAGCCGCCGCCCTCCGGCGTGGTCGTCGCGCCGACGACGGTGGTCTCGAATCCTTCGATCGGCCGCGACTGGTTCAGGTCGAGCGCCAGGCCCTCGGGCTTGCCCTCCACGATGTCGGTCAGCACGACCGTCTCGAATACGTCGTATTCGGCCAGGCGCTGCGCGGTCGTCGACCCGTAGAAGCCGGCACCGACAACGGTGACCTTGCCACGGCGAGCGGTTGCGGACATGACTCTCTCCTCTGACTCCGGCCGTGCCTTTGTGCCCGCGAGGCTAGTCGTCCGCGCGGTCACTACCGCAGTCGGATATCGACGATGAGAATCAGCGCACCCAGTGCCAGGTAGCAGAACGAGTCCCACCACCTGCCGCGTACGGCGAGCAACCCGGCGTGCGATGCGGGCAGGGTGAGCCGCAGCACGGCGCCCAGGAGCATCGCGACGGCGATCAGGCCGGTGCCTCGCCGCCAGTGGCCGGGCCAGATGCTCAGATAGACGAAGACCGCGACCACGATCCCCAGCACGACCAGAAACGGCGCCTGTGCCCGGCCGCGCCGACGCAGGTCCAGCGCCACGATCAGACCCGCTTCGCAGCGGCCAGCTCGGCCGTCTCGACGACGTTGGTGAGCAGCATCGCGCGCGTCATCGGCCCGACGCCGCCCGGATTCGGCGAGACGTAGCCGGCCACATCGACGACGTCCGCGGCGACGTCGCCGGCGATCTTGCCGTCGATCCGGCTGACGCCCACGTCGAGAACGGCCGCTCCGGGCTTGACCATGATGGCGGTGATCAGGTCGGACACCCCGGCCGCGGCCACGACTATGTCAGCGCGGCGGACGTGTGCGGCCAGATCGCGTGTCCCGGTGTGGCAGAGCGTGACCGTTGCGTTCTCACTGCGGCGGGTCAGCAGCAGGCCGAGGGGACGGCCGACGGTGATGCCGCGCCCGACCACCACGACATCGGCTCCTGCGATCGGGATGTCGTATCGTCGCAGCAGTTCGACGATGCCGTACGGCGTGCAGGCAATGGGCGCGCGTTGGTTGAGGACGAGCCGGCCGAGGTTGGCGGGGTGCAAGCCGTCGACGTCCTTCGCGGGGTCGACGCGCTCGAGCACGGGGTATTCCTCGAGGCCCCTCGGCAGCGGCAATTGGACGAGGTAACCGGTACACGCTGGATCGGCGTTGAGCTCGTCGACAGCCGCCTCGACGTCGCGCTGGGTTGCGGTGGCGGGCAGGTCGCGGCGGAGGCTGGCGATGCCGATCTCGGCACAGTCTTTGTGCTTGGCGCCGACGTACCACTGGCTGGCCGGATCGTCCCCCACGAACAGCGTGCCGAGCCCGGGGAGGACGCCCTGTACGGCGAGGGCGGCGACGCGCACGGCAAGCTCGGTCTTGATCGTCGCCAGGGTGGCCCTGCCGTCGAGGATCGTCGCCGTCACGATCGACCATCCTGCCAGCCCGGCGATGAATCCCCGCTCCAGCACGGCCTGGCGTGGCTGAGTGAGGATTCATCGCTCATCTAGTGGGCGAAGTGTCGCGCGCCGGTCAGATACATCGTCACGCCGGCGGCCTTGGCGGCGTCGATCACGTCGCCGTCGCGGATGGAGCCGCCAGGCTGCACGACCGCGCGCACGCCGGCGTCGAGCAGCACCTGCAGGCCGTCCGCGAACGGGAAGAAGGCGTCGGACGCGGCGACGGAACCGGCCGCCCGATCGCCGGCCCGCTCCACGGCGAGCCGGCACGAGTCGACGCGGTTGACCTGGCCCATGCCGACGCCGACGCTCGCGCCATCGCAGGCCAGCAGGATGGCGTTCGACTTGACCGCGCGCAGGGCCCGCCAGCCGAAAACCAGATCCGCCAGGGTGGTCTCGTCGGCGGGGTCGCCCGCGGCGAGCGTCCAGGTGGACGGATCATCGCCGGGAGCATCCAGCCGATCAGCGCCCTGCACGAGCAGACCACCCGAGACCGCGCGCATCTCGACGGCCGGTCCGTCGACGCGCGGTGTGGCGATCAGCACGCGCAGGTTCTTCTTCGCGGTCAGCACCTCGACGGCGCCGTCGTCGTAGGACGGCGCGACGATCACCTCCGTGAAGATCGGCCCGATCTGTTCGGCCATTGCGACGCTGACGGGGCGGTTGGTGGCGATCACGCCGCCGAACGCGCTGACCGGGTCGCAGGCATGCGCCTTGCGGTGCGCGTCGGCGATGTCCGTGCCGATCGCGATGCCGCACGGATTCGCATGCTTGATGATCGCGACGCACGGCTCGATGAAGTCGTACGCGGCGCGGTGGGCCGCATCGGCGTCGACGTAGTTGTTGTAGCTCATCTCCTTGCCGCCGAGCTGCTCTGCCTGCGCGAGACCTCTCGGGCCGCCCAGGCGCACATACAACGCCGCGCGCTGATGGGGGTTTTCGCCGTAGCGCAGCACGGCCGCCCGCTCGAAGGACTCCGCGATCCAGGCCGGGAACCCGCTCGGCGAACCGTCGACCTCATCGTCTGGCGCGAGCACGCTGCCCAGCCACGACGCCACCGCAATGTCGTACGCGGCGGTGTGCCGGAACGCCGCGAGCGCCATCCGCTGCCGCGCGGGCAGATCGAAGCCACCGGCCCGCAGCGCCGTGAGCACGTCGCCGTACCGGGTCGGGTCGACCACGACGGCGATCGAGCCGTGGTTCTTCGCGCTCGCCCGCACCATCGCCGGGCCGCCGATGTCGATCTGCTCGACGACCTCGGGCGCCGTCGCGCCGCTGGCCACCGTCTCGCGGAACGGGTAGAGGTTGGCGATCAACAGCTGGAAGGGCGCGATGCCCAGCTCGTCAATGGTGGCCACGTGCGCCGGGTCGTTCTGGTCGGCAAGCAGACCTGCGTGGACGTGCGGGTGCAGCGTCTTCACCCGCCCGCCCAGGATCTCGGGGAAGCCGGTCACCTGGTCGACGGGCGTCACCGGGATGCCGAGATCGCGGATCAGCGCGGCGGTCGAGCCGGTCGAGACGATCTCGACGCCGGCCGCATGCAGCGCGCGCGCCAGCTCGTCGATACCGGTCTTGTCATAGACGCTGATCAACGCACGGCGGATAACAATCTGGGTCATCGGATCTCCTGGCAGAGCTGGCGGATTGCGTTGATGTAGAAGGGTTTCTCGGCGGCCTGGATTCGGGCGGTGAGCGAAGCCTCGTCGTCGCCGGGAACGACGGGCACCTCGAGCTGCGCGATCACCGGGCCGGTGTCGATGCCGTCATCGACCCAGTGGACTGTGACGCCGGTGCATTCGACGCCGGCGGCGAGGGCATCGCGAACCGGGTGCGCGCCGGGGAAGGACGGCAGCAACGACGGATGGGTATTGACGATCCGGAACCGGCGCACCACATCCGGCGCGAGGATCCGCATGAAGCCGGCGAGCACGAGCAGGTCCGGCCGGTGGCCGGCAATCGACGCGGCCAGCGCCTCGTTCCAGGCGGCCCGGTCGGTGAAGTCGCACAGCTGGGCGGCGAAGGTGGGTATGCCGTCCGCCTCGGCGTGTGTCATCGCGGCGCAGCCCTTGACGTCGGTGCCGGCAGCGACGACCTGGCCGCCGAAATCCATATCGGCGGCGGCGTCGAGGATCGCCCGCAGGGTGCTGCCGCGGCCCGACGCGAGGACGACGATCCGTACAGCGCGGGCCGGCACGCCCGAAACCCTACCCGGCGAGTTTGCCGGCGCTGGACGGATTGCTGTCCGGGTCGTCAGCCTCGCCGGCCGCCATCATGACCAGTCGCGCAAGCTCACCGGGCGCCGCCGACCCGTCGCGGGTTCCCGCGCCTCGCAGTCGCTGCGCGGCGAAGGCGGCACCGATCGCGGTCACGGCAACGAGGGCCACCTCGACCGTAACGAACAGCCCTAGCCGCCACGGCGAGGCACCGACGGTCTGCAACCGGCCACCGCCGATCGAGCCACCGCCTTGCCACGCGAGCAGGAACATGATCACGCCCGCAGCAGCAGCCGCGGCCCCGACGTCGCGCAGGCGGCCGAGCCAGGTCGGGGCCCGGCCGGCCACCCGGGCTACCGCCAGTCCCGCGCCGAGCGGCGTGAGCGCGACCAGCCACCAGACAAGACCGCTCGCTCCGTGGCCCTGCGGCATCGCCCCCAGGATCGGGAACGCCGGCAGCACCCCGTGGGCCGTCGTCGCCGCACTCGCCGTCGCGCCGGAGCCGACCGCGAACCCCGGCCCGGCCAGGTACGCAGCGCCGGCGATCGCCGCGTTCGGGGCGGCGAGCACACCGAGCAGCAGGACCGGGACGCTCCCCCAGCCGCCGCCGATCTCCCGGGATAGCGCTTCGACCCGACCTGCGTGGCCGGCCAGCGAACCCGCGACGAGCACGGCGCCCAGGCCGAGATACACGCTGACGCCTGCGGCCGCGGCGCGCAGGACCGGTGCCACGAACGACGGCACTCGCTCGGCAACGACATCGGCGAGCGCGGACGATCGCACGAAAGCAACACCGCCGGTGACGGCGAACAGCAGGAGCGAGGCCACTCCCACGCCCACGAACGGCGCGCTGCTGGTGCCCAGCGCGGCGAACGGGACGGCGATCAGGCAGGCGAGCATGAAGCTCGCCGCCTGCGCGGCGCCGGCCAGGCCGAGCCGCATCGGATCAGTCTCGTCGAGGGAGTTGGCGGCGTCGGCGAGTCCGGAACCGGCTCGCCACGCCGTCAGCCCAACGATGATCATCATGCCGAGCGGCAGGAAGACCGCCGCTGTGCCGTCGACGGTGATGCCGCCGTGCAGGGCGGCGAGGAACGTCAGCAGGCCGGCGTGGATCGCCGACCTGGAGTGACCCGAGGTTCCGGAGACGGGCAGCCAGCACACCGCGACCGCCCCGATCGCCAGCGTCGCGCACACGACGGCCGCGCCGACGCCCGTCCACGCGGCCGCGAGCCACAGCGAGCGGCCGGCCGCCTCGGGGACGAGGCTGCGCCGGGCCGCTTCGTCCTCGATGTCGACAGGCATGTCACCCAGGCTGACGAACGGGCGTGCGGAATCGGTCCAGACACGCCGAAGCCGGGCTCGGCAAGAACCGAACCCGGCAACGGAACTGACTACTGACCCGGTGGCGGACCGTAACCCTGCGGCGGACCGGCCGGGGGCGGCTGGGCTTGGCCGTAGTCCGCCGACTGTATCGCCTGCGGCGAAAACGGTCGAAAACGGTTGTGCCGGGACGTGGTTCGCGTCCCGGCACAACCGGAGTACTGCTGACGGGCCTCGGCCTATTGCGCTGGCGGGCCGTAACCGGGACCACCAGGCGGCGGAGGCGGTGGCGGGCCGTAACCGGGACCACCAGGCGGCGGAGGCGGTGGCGGGCCGTAACCGGGACCACCAGGCGGCGGGCCGTAACCGGGACCACCAGGCG
>DAITQD010000005.1:0-15509 GCA_036833255.1 Jatrophihabitantaceae bacterium | reverse complement strand
GGCGGGCCGTAACCGGGACCACCAGGCGGCGGGCCGTAACCGGGACCACCAGGCGGCGGAGGCGGTGGCGGGCCGCCGGGACCGCGGCCACCGATGTTCGGCATCTTGTTGAGACCGCCGGGCAGTTGTCCGCCGCTCTGCTGGAAGCGCATCAGCGAGAGCACCAGGCCCGCGATGATGACGACCAGGCTGATCCAGTAGCCGAAAGAGTGCCCGCTGTTGTAGTTCGAGGACCCCACCGAAACGCCACCATAGGAAAGGCCGGGCGTGACGAACAGCGCCAGGATCACGCACAGCGTGGCAACGGCGTAGCAGCCGAGCCCGGCGAGACGGGCCGGCACCGGCATCTTGATCTGCGGGGCGAACAACGACACCGCGACCAGCGCGGAACCGATCAGCGCCAGCAGCACCGCCAACCAGCCGAAAAATCCGTGCCAGGCGCTCTCGTGGACGGATATACCGCTGCAGTACTTGCCACAGCCCTTCTCCGAGAAGGAGTACCAGCTGAAGAAAGAGAAAACCAGCGTCAAGAAGCCGGCGGCCAGGATGCCCCAGTCCAGCGGGTTAACCGTCTTGGGATCGAAACCGCCACCAGGAGCGCGGTACGGGCCGCCGCCCGGCGGCGGTCCCCACTGGCCTGGCGGCTGACCTCCGGGCGGCGGTGGCGGGCCCCCCGGCGGTGGCGGGGGTGGTGGCGGTTGGAACGTCATGGCGTTCTCCTCGTCAGACTGCTTGGGACCCTCTCAGCAAGAAGCTAGCGCTAGCCAGGCCACTTGGACACTACAAACGCGAACTCGCTTCGGCGAGTCGTGAACTTAGCAGTGCTTGGTAGGCACTGAACTACGCCCCGGCGAGGATCTCACGCATCAGTTGCGCGGTCTCGTTCGGGGTCTTGCCGACCTGCACACCGGCAGCCTCGAGGGCTTCCTTCTTACCTCGCGCGGTGCCCGAGGAGCCGGAGACGATCGCACCCGCGTGGCCCATCGTCTTGCCCTCGGGAGCGGTGAAGCCGGCGACGTAGCCGACGACCGGCTTGGTGACATTGTCCTTGATGAACGCCGCCGCACGCTCCTCGGCGTCGCCGCCGATCTCGCCGATCATCACGATGGCGTCGGTCTCCGGATCGGCCTGGAAGGCAGCCAAGCAGTCGATGTGCGTGGTGCCGATGATCGGGTCGCCGCCGATCCCGACCGCGGTGGAGATGCCGTAGTCCCGCAGTTCGAACATCATCTGGTAGGTCAGCGTGCCGGATTTCGACACCAGTCCGACGCGGCCGGCCTTGGTGATGTCGGCCGGGATGATGCCGGCGTTGGACTTGCCGGGGCTGATCAGTCCGGGGCAGTTCGGGCCGATGATCCGCGTGCTCTTGCCTTGGGCATGAGCCCAGAACGCGGCGCTGTCGTGCACGGCGACGCCTTCGGTGATGACGACCGCGAGCGGGATCTCGGCGTCGATGGCCTCGATGACCGAGTCCTTGGTGAACGCCGGCGGCACGAAGCCGACCGTGACGTTGGCGCCGGTCTCGGCCATCGCCTCGGCGACGCTCGCAAAGACGGGCAGCACCGTGCCGTCGAAGTCGACCTTCGTCCCGGCCTTGCGGGCGTTGACGCCGCCGACGACCTGGGCTCCGGAGGCCAGCATCCGCTTGGTGTGCTTGGTGCCCTCGCCGCCGGTGATGCCCTGGACGATGATCTTGGAGTGTTCGTCGAGAAAGATGGACATTTAGGACAGGCCCCCACTGTGCGAATGTGCTGCTACCGCAGCGGCAGCGAGTTCGGCGGCCTTGTCGGCCGCATCGTCCATGGTGTCGACCAGCGTGACCAGCGGGTGCGCGGCCTCGGTCAGGATGCGTCGTCCCTCGACGACGTTGTTGCCGTCCAACCGGACGACGAGCGGCTTGGACGCCTCGTCGCCGAGCATGTGCAGGGCGCCCACGATGCCGTTGGCGACTTCGTCGCAGGAGGTGATGCCGCCGAAGACGTTCACGAACACCGAGCGGACGGACGGGTCGTTGAGGATGATGTCGAGCCCGTTGGCCATCACCTCGGCGGAGGCGCCGCCGCCGATGTCGAGGAAGTTGGCCGGCTTCACGCCGCCATGCTTCTCGCCCGCGTACGCGACGACGTCCAGCGTCGACATCACCAGGCCCGCCCCGTTGCCGATGATGCCGACCTCGCCGTCGAGCTTGACGTAGTTGAGGTGCTTCTCCTTGGCCTTGCGCTCCAGCGGGTCGGCGGCGGCGACATCCTCCAGCTCCGCGTTGCCGGGCTGGCGGAAGTTCGCGTTCTCGTCCAGCGTGACCTTGCCGTCGAGCGCAACCACGTCACCAGACGCGACCTTCGCCAGCGGATTCACCTCGACGAGCGTGGCGTCCGAACCCACGAAGGCGGCCCACAGCCTGACGAGCACGGCAGCGACCTTGTCGGCCACCTCGGCGGGGAACTTCGCGGCCGCGACGATCTCGCGGGCCTTCGCCTCGTCGACGCCGGTGATCGCGTCGACCGGCACCTTGGCGAGCGCGTCGGGACGCTCGACGGCGAGCTGCTCGATCTCCATGCCGCCCTCGTAGGACGCCATCGCGAGGAAGGTGCGGTTCGCGCGGTCGAGCAGGTAGGAGACGTAGTACTCCTCCTCGATCTGCGCTCCCGGGTCGACCAGCACGCGGTGCACGGTGTGGCCCTTGATGTCCATGCCAAGAATCGCCTCGGCGGCGTCCCGCGCGTCTGCGGGCTCCTTGGCCACCTTGACCCCGCCCGCCTTGCCGCGGCCGCCGATCTTGACCTGGGCTTTGACGACGGTGACCCCGCCGAGACGCTCGGCGATGGCCTGGGCCTCGTCGGCGGTCGTGGCGACCTCGCCGAGGCTGACGGGCACGTCGTACTTCTCGAACAGTTGCTTGGCCTGGTACTCGAACAGATCCACGCTGATACGTCCGTTCTCGGGTGTCGTGCGCGACAAACGCTCTCGGGAGCCTAGGTCAAGGCGCCGGTGCCGACGTTGGCCCGCACCCAGTCGACGACCTCGTCCATCGTCGCGCCGGGTGTGAAGATCTTGGCCACGCCGGCCTTCTCCAACTCCGGGATGTCGGGGTCGGGAATGATGCCGCCGCCGAACACGACCACGTCGGAAACGCCCTGCTGCGCAAGCAATTCGAGCGTCTTGGCGAACAGCGTCATGTGCGCGCCGGAGAGCACTGACAGCCCGACGGCATCCGCGTCCTCCTGGATGACGGTCTGCACGATCTGCTCGGGTGTCTGGTGCAGGCCGGTGTAGACAACCTCCATGCCGGCGTCGCGCAGGGCGCGCGCGATGACCTTTGCGCCGCGGTCGTGGCCGTCCAGGCCAGGCTTGGCGATGACGATTCTGATGCGGTCTGGCACCGGGCGAGCGTATGACCCGCGTCCACGGAATGGAACGGGGGTCCGGGTCGGACGGTCGCCGGGTGTCGTCATGGGAGAATCGTGCCCGGACGGCCAGTCGTGACCAGGAGCGGGGAGATAATGGCGACCACGCCCCTGACGCGGTCGGCTGCCCCAACCGCGGGGCGCGTTTCGTTGGCCTCGCTGCGACATCACTTCGCCATCGGTGTCGTCACGTTCGCAGCCTTGCTGTTCTACCTGTACCACGCGTTCGCCGACCAGGCCGCATTCCTCACGACCGGTTACGACCTCGGTATCTTCGACCAGGCGGTGCGTGCTTACTCGCACTTCCAGGCGCCGATCGTGCCGCTGAAGGGTGCCGACTACAACATCTTCGGCGACCACTTCCACCCGATCATCGCGGTGCTAGCGCCGTTGTACTGGCTCTGGGACAACCCCCTCATGCTGCTGATCGCGCAGGCGGTACTCATCGCGGCGTCGATCCCGGTCGTCTACCGATTCGCCCGGCGGCGCGCCGGCGAGGGCATCTCGGTGCTGATCGCAGGGGCATACGGCTTCGGCTGGCCGATCCAATCGCTGATCGACTTCGACTTCCATGAGATCGCCTTCGCGACGCCCCTGACCGCGCTGGCGATCGACGCGCTCGACCGCCGCGACGATCGCAAACTGCTGCTCTGGTGCGGCCTGCTGCTGCTCGTCCGCGAGGACCTGGGCCTGCTCGTCGCGGTGCTCGGCCTGTTGCGCCTGGCACAGCGCCGCCGCGCGCGGTGGCTGGTCGCCACCATGGTCGTCGGCGGCTTGGCGATGTACGTGGTGGCGACCTCGGTGATCATCCCGCACTTCGCGGCCGGGCACGGCTTCTCCTACGGCAACCAATACGGCTCGCTCGGCTCGTCGATCCCGGCGGCGATCGTCAACATCGTCACCCAGCCCTGGCACGCCGTCGACGTGTTCTTCACGCCCGCGGTCAAGGCGCGCACGCTCGCCTTCCTCGTCGTGCCGTTGGGGCTGCTGCCCTTCCGGTCGCGCTACGCGCTGCTTGCCCTGCCGCTGCTGGCCGAACAGTTCTTCAACTCCCGGCGCTTCCTGTGGAGCGAGACGTTTCACTACAACGCGTTGCCGTGGCTGATCCTGGTCCTGGCCATGATCGACGGCGCGCACCGGCTCGGCCTGTTCAACTCCGATCGGCGCGCGAAGCTGCTGCGGAGCGGGCTGGCCGTGCTGCTGGTGGCGACACCGTTGGCACTGATCGTCATCGGCGGCCGCGTCGGCATCGTGCCGATCACCAAGCTTCGCGGGCACTACGCGCACCAGCCGCCCGGCTGGCAGCGTTCGGCCGGCAGCGTGGTCGCGTGGTTGCCGCACAATGTGTGCGTCGCGGCGGACAACCGCCTCGTGCCGCATCTGACCGCTCGCGACTACACAACCGTCCCGCAGGCGGACACGCCCGACCCCGACTTCTACGCGCTGGACATGTTCGCGCCCGACACGGGCGGCAATCCGCCCGCGCCGAAGCCGAACGTCGTGTACGCGCAGGCGATCACGGACGGCTACCACGTGGCCTACCGCTCCGGGACATTCGTCGTGCTGCAGTCACCCACCTACGCCGGGCCGTCGTCGGCGTGCAAGCCGCTCGGCCCCGGCAAGTCCGGGTGACCCGTGTTACACGGAATCAGCGCTACACTGGATGTGTGGCGAACCTGACGATCGTGATCGACGACGACCTGCTCAAGCGTGCGCGGCTGCGGGCGCTCGAGCAGGGCACGTCGGTGAACGCGGTGCTGCGCGAGTATCTCGAGGCCTTCGCCGGTCGCGACACGACGCGCACTGCGATTGCGACCCTCCTCGATCTGTCGGATAGGGCGAGCAGCGGCAGCGGGCCTGGCGGGAGAACCTGGACCCGCGAGGATCTCTACGAACGGTGACCAGCCGCTGGTTTCTCGACACGAACGTCCTGGTGTACCTGTTCGACGTCCGCGAGCCGGCGAAGCGTTCCATCGCGCAGAACCTGATCGGCTCGCAGGACCCTGCGCGTTTCGCAGTCAGTGCACAGGTATTGGGCGAGTTCTACGTAACAGTGACCCGGAAGCTGCGCCACCCTCTGGATGCTCCGACAGCCCGCACAGCGGTGTCACAACTCGCGCAGCTCCCGGTGATCGCAACCGATCTACCGCTCGTGCGAGCCGCCATGGAGACGGCAGAGAAGGCACGACTCTCGTACTGGGACGCACTGATCGTCGAAGCGGCAGCATCGTCTGGGTGCGATCGTCTACTCACCGAGGACATGACCGCCGGGGAGACCATCCGCGGGGTCCAGATCGTCAACCCATTCGCCTGACGAGGCGGTGTCAGAGCTTCTGGACGGGGGCGTAGCGCAGCATCAGCCACTTCAGGCCGGCGGTGCCGAAGTCGATCTGTGCCTGCGAGCCGTCGCCCGAGCCGCGGGTCGCGACGACCGTGCCCAGGCCCCACGCGTCGTGGGTGACGCGATCGCCCGGGTCGAGGGACGGGACAGCGCGATTCCCGGCGCCACCGCGCAGGCCGGCCCCGCCGAGGCGCGACGCGGCGAGCTGCTCCTGCGCTGTTCTACCCGTGGTGGGTCGACCTGCGGCGGACGGCGTAGGGCCACCCGAGCGGCCACCCGAGCGGTAGCCGTGGTCGCCGTAGCGGCCGGCCGCGGCGGAATCCTCGTACCCGCCGACGAACGGCTGGCGGTCGACCTCGCCGGTCCAGACCGCGAGCTCACCGGGGATCTCGTCGAGGAAGCGCGACGGCGGGTTCCACGAAGGCGCGCCCCACGCCGATCGCGACAGCGCCCGGGAGAGGTAGAGCCGCTCGCGGGCGCGGGTGATGCCGACGTAGGCGAGGCGACGTTCCTCGGCGAGCTCGGCCGGGTCGCCGAGCGTGCGCAGGTGCGGGAAGACGCCGTCCTCGAGCCCGGTCAGGAAAACCACCGGGAACTCGAGCCCCTTGGCCGTGTGGAGGGTCATCAGGGTGACGACGCCGCCGGAATCGTCGGCGTCGGGGATCGAGTCGGCGTCGGCGACGAGCGAGACCTGTTCGAGGAACGCCACGAGCGAGGTCGCCTCGTCGGTGCCCGCGTGCTGCTCCTCGAACTCCCGCGCCACGCTGACGAGCTCGCGCAGGTTGTCGACGCGCCCCTCGTCCTGCGGATCACGGCTGGCTTCGAGCTCACGCAGGTAACCGGTCTTGTCGAGCACCGCCTCGAGGATCGAGCTGGGCGTGCCGTCCGGGCCCGCACCGACGCCGCGGATCTCGGTGAGCAGGGCGGCGAAGTCGCGGATCGCGTTCAGGGACCGGTCCGCGAGCCCGAACGCCTCGTCGGCCCGCTCGATGGCCGCGCCGAAGGAGATGCGTTCCTGCTCGGCGAGGACATTGACGCAGGCCACCGCCCGATCGCCGATACCGCGGCGGGGCGTGTTCAGGATGCGTCGCAGGCTGACGACGTCGTCGGGGTTGGCGATCACCCGCAGGTAGGCCAGTGCGTCGCGGATCTCGCGCCGCTCGTAGAAGCGCACACCGCCCACGACCTTGTACGGCAGGCCGATGCGGATGAACACCTCCTCGAAGACACGGGACTGCGCGTTGGTGCGATAGAAGATGGCGACGCTGGAGGCGACCGCGGTCCCCGAGTCGGCGAGCTCGTCGATGCGCTGCGCAACCCAGGCCGCCTCGTCGTGCTCGTTCTCGGCGACGTAGCCGTTGATCTGCTCGCCGGCACCGGCCTCGGACCAGAGGTTCTTCGGTTTGCGGTCGGGGTTTCGCGCGATGACGGCATTGGCGGCGGACAGGATCGTCTGGGTGGAGCGGTAGTTCTGCTCCAGCAGGATCGTCGTCGCGTCCGGGTAGTCGCGTTCGAACTCGAGGATGTTGCGGATGCTCGCGCCGCGGAATGCGTAGATGGACTGGTCGGCGTCACCCACGACGGCGAGCTCGGCGGCGGCTGTGCCGGTTGGCACGGGTGGCAGAGTCAGCTCGCGCACCAGCACGTACTGGGCATGGTTGGTGTCCTGGTACTCATCGACCAGGACGTGCCGGAACCGCCGCCGGTAGTGCTCGGCCACGTCGGGATGCTGCTGCAGCAAGCCCACCGTCGCCATGATCAGGTCGTCGAAGTCGAGGGCGTGCGCCTCGAGGAGCCGGTGCTGGTAGCGGGTGTAGGCCTCACCGAGCACCTTCTCGTGCGCGTTGCCGGCCTTGTCGGCCCACGCCTCGGGCGTCACCAGCTCGTTCTTGAGGTTGCTGACCTGCGCCGACAGCGACCGCGCCGGGTACCGCTTCGGATCGAGGTCCAGGTCGCGGCCGACCATCGTCATCAACCGCTTCGCGTCGTCGGCGTCATAGATCGAGAACGACGACTTGAGTCCGATCACCTTGGACTCGGCGCGCAGGATCCGCACGCACATCGAGTGGAACGTGCTGACCCACATCGCCTTCGCGCGCGGCCCGACGAGCGTGGCGACTCGCTCCTTCATCTCGCCCGCGGCTTTGTTGGTGAACGTGATCGCGAGGATCTCGCCCGGCTGCGCGCCGCGCTCGGCGAGCAGGTAGGCGACGCGGTGGGTGAGCACGCGGGTCTTGCCCGACCCCGCGCCCGCGACGATCAGCAGCGGCCCGCCGTGGTGCACGACGGCTGCGCGCTGCTGGGGATTCAGGCCGTCGAGCAGGGTGGCCGGGTCGACAGCCAGCCGGGTGCGCGGGCGCTGCGGTGCGGATTCGGGAGGCGGGCTCACGAAGCTGTCGACATCGGTCATCTCGCCCGCCAGCCTACGTGCGGCCACCGTCAGCGTTCCCTTTGTTGAGTGGTGCGTTACGGGTTGAGTGGTGCGCTATATCGCGCCACTCTGCCTGACAACGCACCACTCAACGCCACGCCCGAAGTTGCCGCACCGCGATCCGCGTGCGACCATGACTGCGTGCTGCGCCAGGCTTACGAGTTTTTCTACGGGTACCGCTGTTCGGTGCCCGTCGTTTCTGGCTGACCACTCAACCAAACCGACGCCCCGGGCCTGCGAGTCCCGGGGCGTTCGTCGTTCCTGGCCCCGGACCCCGGCACCACCGAAGGGGATCCGATGAGCGCCATCACTACCGGGCCGGCGGCCACCGACATCGTCGGCACCGACGTTGTCCCGACGCTGCGCCGGCAGATCGACGCACTCGACGCCGCGATCGTCCGCCTCGTCGCCGAGCGCGCCCGTCTGTCGGCGCGCATTCAGACCGCTCGCATGAACGCCGGCGGCACCCGCGTCGAACTCGGCCGGGAACGGGTCATCCTCGACACCTACCGCAGGGGGCTCGGCCCGCAGGGTCGCAACCTCGCCGACGCCGTCTTGCAGGTCTGCCGCGGCTTGCGCTGACCTCGCCTTTGACCCCGCCAGCGTCGCTGTGACCTCGAAATTGCGACGATCCCGGGGTCAAAGGCGAGGGGTCAGAGCAGGCGACGGTCGGCGGCCCACCGGGTCAGCTGGTGGCGGCTGGACAGTTGCAGCTTGCGCAGCACATTCGACGCATGCGTCTCGACGGTCTTGATGGAGATGAACAGTTCGGCGGCGATCTCCCTGTAGGCGTAACCGCGCGCGAGCAACCGCATCACCTCACGCTCGCGCGGGGTCAGCTGGTCGAAGTTCGGATCGACGGACGGGGCGACGGGAGAGTCGCGGAAGGCGTCCAGCACGAACCCCGCCAGGCGGGGGCTGAACACGACGTCGCCGTCGGCCACCCGCGTGATTGCGTCCGCGAGATCGTCGGCGGAGATCGTCTTGGTGACGTAGCCACGCGCACCGGCGCGGATCAGCGCGATGACGTCTTCTGCCGCGTCCGACACCGACAGCGCCAAGAAACGTATCTCGGGGAGTTCCGGCCCGATCGCCTCGAGCACCGCGAGCCCGCCGCCATCGGGCATGTGCACGTCCAGCAATACGACCTCGGGCTTACTCGAGCGGATGGCGGCGATGGCCTCGGCGGGCGTTCCGGCCTCGCCGACGACGTCGACGCGCTGACCCAGCTCGGCGCGCACGCCCGAGCGGAACATCGCATGGTCGTCGACCAGGAATACACGTGCGGTCATCGGTCTGCCTTGCTCTTCGCGCAAGCGCTCGCTCATCGCAGGGGCATCCTGATCTCGATTTCGGTACCGCTGCCCGGTCGGCTGCGCACCGTGACCTCGCCACCGTGCCGCTCGATGCGCCCAATGATCGACCCGCGCACACCCTGACGATCGTCGGCCACGGCGTCTAGGTCAAAACCGACGCCACGGTCCTTGACGAAGATGCTCACCGCATCGGGCTCGACCTCGGCATACAGCGACACCTCGGTGACGCCCGAGTGCTTGGCGGAGTTCACTAGCGCCTCGCGGGCGGCAGCCGCGGCCGCGGCCAAACTCTCGTCCAGTGCCGCGTCACCCACGACGACCGCCTCGACGGAGATCGCATAGGCGTCCTCGACCTCGGCCGCGGCGACACGCAGCTCGTCGGCGAGCTGCCCCGAGGCGGTGCGGGTCCCGTACAGCAGGTTGCGCAATTCACGCTCCTGACCGCGCGCCAGACGGCTGACCTCGCGAGGCGAGGCGGCGTTGCGCCGGATGAGTGCGAGTGTCTGCAGCACGGAGTCGTGCAGGTGCGCCGCGATGTCGGCGCGTTCTTGCGAGCGGATGCGCTCACCGCGCTCGGCACCGAGCTGCGCCATCATCCGCATCCACCACGGTCCGGTCAGCAGCGCCATGCCGACGACCGTGACCGTCATCGCGAGCAGGCCGTCGCGAATCGCAGAGAAGTCGGCGCGGGCCAGCACGACCACGGCACCGGCGACGACGAGCGCGCCGCCGAAAACCAGCCGAACGCGGCCGACACGATCGGTACCGCCGGCCGAGAGCGAGCTGCGCGACAGACGGCGCCAGCGGTCGCGCTCGGACTCGGTGGCCTGCCGCCAGATCAGCGCGCCGCCGAGGCAGGCGAGCAGCGTCGGCACGAACAGGCCGCCGAGCGGCATGGCCCACGCAACTCCCCCGATCGCGACGACGGCCGCAACCGCCGCGATCAGGTATTCCAGCCAGGGCGGAATCTTGCTGCGCGGCGCGTCCGGTGCGGTCGGGAGCACGATCCAGTACGCGCCGTACAGCGCGACGCCGAGACCGCCAGCCCCCGACAGCACCAGGAACGCCAGGCGGACGACCCACGAGCGCACGCCGATGTGCTCGGCGATCCCGGCGGCCACACCGCCGGCGACGCCACGATGCGGTCGCCGGAACAGGCGAGCAGTCGTGGGGGCAGCGGCGGTCACAGCTCCATGATCCCGGTCGTCGGGGCCAGCCGACATCAGGTGGTGCCCTGATGCCGAGAATCAGGGTTGGACTCAGGGGTTCACCCGATGCGTGATCGCCGTCCGCGGGGCAACCTTGTCGCCATGACCAGCACCGACCAGTTCGGCGGCTACACCCCGCCATCGCCCACCGCCCCCGCGCCACCCAGCCGGGTACTGCGCCGCAGCCGCACCGACCGGGTCGGCGCCGGGGTCGCCGGCGGCCTGGGCGAGTACTTCAGCCTCGACCCCGTGCTGTTCCGCGTCCTGTTCGCCACGGCCTCGTTCTTCGGCGGCGCCGGAGTGCTCGCGTACCTGGTGGCATGGGCGGCAATTCCCGAGCAGGACACCCTGAACGCACCCATCGACCGGTTCGTCAGCGAGCTGCGGCGGCGGCGAGTACCGGTATGGCTCATCGCGAGTATCGCCGGCCTCGTCCTCTGGGGCGTGGCGTTCAGCTGGTGGGCACCGGGGCATTTCTTCCCGGTGATCGTGCTGGTCATCGTGCTCGCCGCGATCTTCGGGCGGCGGGGACGGGCCGGGCAGCGCAGCGGCCCGCAGGCACCCGGCGCGACGCCGACCGTCAACCTGGCCAAGGAGAGCCCGGCCGCGCAGCCCGACCCTGCGTCGGGTTCGCCGGCCTGGGTGAGCGAGACCCGCCAGTGGATCATCGAAGCCAAGGCAGCAAGCCGGCTGCGGCGCCGCCGCGCGCTGCCGGTGCGGCTCGCCACGCTCGGGACGCTCATCGTCGCGCTCGCGATCCTCGCGCTCGTCGACGGTGCCACCGGCGTCGCGATACCTGTCTACTTCTGGACGACGCTCGGCGTCGTCGGGCTCGGACTGCTCGTCGGAATGGTGCTGCGGCGCACCCCGTGGACGGTGGCGGCGCTGCTCGTCCCGGCCGTCCTCGGGCTCGTCGCATTCGCCGGGTCGACGGCCCGCCTGCATGACGGATTCGGTGAGCGGGGGTGGACGCCGTCGAGCGCCGCCGCGATCGACTCGCAGTACCGGCTGGCGTTTGGGCAGGGCACGCTCGACCTGCGCCATGTCGGCACCTTCGACACACCGCGCACCATCCACGTCACGCTCGGCGCCGGCGAGGCACACATCCTCGTGCTGCCGACGATGAACGTCACGGTGCAGGCGAACGTGCATTTCGGCGACGTGCGGGTGGACAGTTCGGACCTGGCCGGGGACGGCGCGGGAGCGCACGGCGGGTTCAATGTCAACCGCACGATCCTGCCGCGCGACGGCGCGACCGGGCCGGCACTGACGATCGATGTCCACGTCGCCGACGGCCGGATCAGCGTCGAGCGCAGCAACTGAGTCCGACCGACCTCCGGTAGTGCTGCTTCGGCGGCGCTACCGCAGGTGGGTCCGCGTTACTCCCACTCGATGGTGCCGGGCGGCTTGGACGTGACGTCCAGGACGACCCGGTTCACCTCGCGCACCTCGTTGGTGATGCGCGTCGAGATCCGCTCGAGGACCTCGTAGGGGACGCGCGTCCAGTCGGCTGTCATCGCGTCCTCGGAGGACACCGGTCGCAGCACGACGGGGTGACCATAGGTGCGGCCGTCACCCTGCACGCCCACCGAGCGCACATCGGCGAGCAGCACCACCGGGCACTGCCAGATGTCGCGGTCCAGTCCCGCGGCAGACAGCTCGGCACGCGCGATCGCGTCGGCCCGCCGCAGGACGTCCAGCCGCTCGCCGGTCACCTCCCCGACGATGCGGATGCCCAGACCGGGCCCCGGGAACGGCTGGCGCCACACGATCTCGGCCGGCAGCCCGAGTTGCTCGCCGACGCGGCGCACCTCGTCCTTGAACAGCGAACGCAGCGGCTCGACAAGCGCGAACTCGAGGTCGTCCGGCAGGCCGCCGACGTTGTGGTGGCTCTTGATGTTCGCGGTGCCCGACCCCCCGCCGGACTCGACGACGTCGGGGTACAGCGTGCCCTGCACGAGGAAGTCGACGTTCTCGCCGTGCGCACCGGCGTCGGCGACCACGTCGCGGGCGGCCGCCTCGAAAACCCTGATGAACTCACGTCCGATGATCTTTCGCTTCTCCTCCGGGTCGCTGACGCCGGTCAGCGCAGTGAGGAACTGTGGCGCGGCGGCGACGACCTTGAGCCGCACCCCCGTGGCGGCGACGAAGTCGCGCTCGACCTGTTCGGCCTCGCCGGCGCGCAGCAGCCCGTGGTCCACGAAGACGCAGGTCAGCTGGTCGCCGACGGCGCGTTGCACCAGCGCGGCCGCGACGGCCGAGTCGACGCCGCCGGACAGCCCGCACACCAGGCGCTTACCGCCGACCTGTGCGCGGATCGCGGCGACCTGCTCGTCGATGATGTTCGCCTCGGTCCAGGTCGCCCGGGCGCCCGCGATGTCGTACAGGAAGTGCCGCAGGATCGCCTGGCCGTGCTCGGAGTGCAGCACCTCGGGATGGAATTGCACACCGGCGAGCCGGCGCGCGACGTCCTCGAAGGCCGCGACCGGCGCGCCCAGCGTGGACGCGGACACGGTAAAGCCCGGAGGCGGCGTGGTGACCGCGTCGCCGTGGCTCATCCAGACCTGTTGCGAGGACGGCAGACCGCGCAGCAGCACGCCGGGCTCGGACACCACGAGCGAGGCGCGCCCGAACTCCGACCCACCGGTGTGGGCGACCTCGCCGCCCAGCGCCTGCGTCATCGCCTGGAAGCCGTAGCAGATGCCGAAGACCGGTACGCCAGCCGTGAACAGCGCGGGGTCGATCTGCGGTGCGCCGTCGGCGTACACGCTGGAGGGCCCGCCGGACAAGATGATCGCCTTGGGTCGGCGCGCCAGCAGGTCGGCGAGCGGCGTGGCGTGCGACACGATCTCGGAGTAAACGTGGGCCTCGCGCACCCGCCGCGCAATCAGCTGCGCGTACTGCGCTCCGTAGTCGACGACCAGAACGAGATCCGCCTGCATGACGCGGAGTCTACGGACGCGGCGCCGGGGAAGATGAGGCGCCGGAGGACCAGCGGTAACGGAAGCCGGTGAGTTCCTCGCTCACCTGCCAGAGCCGGCGGGCCAGCTTCTCCTCGTTCGCCAACGTGGACAGCCGCGCCGGTCCGATGGGCCCACGGGTTTCGCCGAAGCGCTGCGGCCCCGTGTACGAGCCGGGTTCGGCCTGCGTCGCGGCGTACAGCGTCGGGCGGGCGCCGGCCGTCGCCGATTGCGTGAAGAGCTTGACGAACACCGGCGCCACCGTGCGCATGAACCGGCTGGCGCCCATGCCCTGCGGGTCGCCGACCAGTCCGGTCGATGAGACACCGGGGTGGGCCGCGACGGAGACGAGCGGCAACCCGCGCGCCGACGCCATCCGCTGAAGTTCGGCAGCGAACAACAGGTTGGCCAGCTTGGAGTTCGAGTAGGTCCGCTGGGGGTGGTAGCCCTCGCCGGCGTTGCCCTCGAGCACACGGTCCGTCCCGCCGTGGTGCGCGATCGAGGCCACCGTCACCACGCGGGGCGCCGGCGACGCGAGCAGCGCCGGCAGGAGAAGCCCGGTCAGCACGTAGTGCCCGAGATGGTTCGTGCCGAACTGAAGCTCGAAGCCGTCCTCGGTGGTCACCGGCTTCGGCGGCGCCATCACGCCGGCGTTGTTGACCAGCAGGTCGAGCGGGCCCGTCCACGAGTCGCCGAAACCACGCACCGACTTCATCGACGCGAGGTTGAGCTCGGCGACGTCGAGTTCGGCTGACGGCACAGCCGAGCGGATCCTGTCAGCGGCCTGCTTGCCCCGCTCGGCGTCGCGGCAGGCGAGCACGACGCGCGCCCCGTGCCCGGCAAGCTCTCGAACGGTGAACCACCCGATACCCGAGTTCGCCCCGGTGACGACGGCGGTTCGCCCGGTCAGATCCGGGAGCTGATCCGCAGTCCACTTCACGTGCGGAAACTTACCCGTGCCTGCGTGAGTTTCCCGTCCCGCACGGCACACTGGTCCCATGGCCAGCCTGGACGTCCGTACCCGGGTATGGCGCAACGGAACGCTCGAGGCGGAGAACTTCCCGTTCGAGGACTTGTCGGACTACCTCGAGCAGACCGACTGCCTGGTGTGGGCCGACCTGTGTTCGCCCGACGAGGCAAAGCTGCGCCAGCTGGCGGAAGAACTCAGCCTCGACCAGCACGCGATCGAGGACTCCGTCGCCGAGCACGAGCGGCCGAAGGCCACTCGCTATGCCACCCACCTGTTCGTGACGACCTATGCAATCACCCACGACTCGAAGACGGGTGAGCTGACCGCGAGCCGCATATCGGCGTTCAGCCTGCCGCGAGGTTTCGTCACCGTCCGGCTGGACGACGCCTTCGACATGGACGCCGTCGTGCAGCGCTGGGAGGACAACGGAGACCTGATCAAGTTCGGGCCGCGCGCGCTCATCCACGGCCTGCTCGACGAGATCGTCGACGGGTACTTCGACGCCGTCGAATCGCTCGACAACGAGATCGAGTTGATCGAGGACATCCTGTTCGACGAGAACCCCAGGGTGGCCCACGAGCTGCAGCGCAAGACGTTCGCGCTGCGCAAGTCACTGGTGCAGGCCCGCCGCGCGATCTTGCCCATGCGCGAGGTCGTCAACACCGTCATGCGCCGCGTCAGCGAGGACGACCGCAATGCCGAGCTGGCGCCGTACTTCGAGGATCTCTACGACCATGTGTTGCGGGCCGCGGAGTGGACCGAATCGCTGCGCGACATCATCTCGTCGATCTTCGAGACGAACCTGTCGCTGGCCGATGCCCGGATGAACGTGGTCATGAAGAAGCTGACCTCGTGGGCAGCGATCATCGCGGTGCCGAC
>DAITQD010000004.1:23493-47803 GCA_036833255.1 Jatrophihabitantaceae bacterium | reverse complement strand
GCGTCGAGATGTTGTCGAGGAAGTGGTGCGGCGACCAGGCGTCGTACCTCTCGGGCCGATCGGTCGGCAGTCCCCATTCGCGGGCCCAATACGCCGGATGATCGGTCGTGCCCTGGAACTGATCGAGCGCCCACAGGCTGGCGTGCGTGACGATGCAGCGGAACCGCTCGGTGTGTCCGGCGACCCAGTTGGCCAGGTAGCCGCCGTATGAGCCACCCATCGCCGCGACCTTGGTCTCGTCGATGTCGGCGCGCGCTTCGGCGGTGTCGGTGATCGCCATCAGATCGATGTACGGGGCGCCGCCCCACTGCCCCCAGCCGCGGCGGATCATCGTCTCGCCGTAGCCGGTCGACAGGGCCGGGTCCGGCAGCAGCACGGCATAGCCCTTCGCCACCATCAGCCACGGGTTCCACCGCCAACTCCACGAGTTCCACGAACTCAGCGGTCCGCCGTGGATCCACACCAGCAGCGGTGCCGGCTCGGCCGCGCACGCACCGGCCGGCAGCGCCAGCCAGGCGCGCACCTCGGTACCGTCGTCGACGGTCGTCGTGACTTCCTCGACGCGGCCGGGCACCGTGACGCTGCCCGGCGCCGACAGCACGGTTGCCGCACCGTCGGTGGCCTGCGCGTCGAGTCGCACCGGGGTCGCCGGCGCGTCGATGTGGTCGCGCAGTGCATACAACGTCTGGCCGTCAGGTGCGATGACGACATTCGCATAGTGCCCGCTGCGGGTGACCCGCGTGATCGCTCCGGTCGCGATGTCGGCGCGGAAGATCGGTCGGTGACCGCGCTGGTCCGCGGTGAAGAAAATCGTCGCGCCGTCAGTGGAGAACGTCGGGGAGCCCGGCCAAAGGTCGGGGTCGGCCACCAGTTCCCGACCCTCGGCGGCGGCCAGATCCATCAGCCACAGCGAGACCCGCGGCGGATCGTCGTAGGACGAGTCGCGCATCCGCACGCACACCACTGAGCTGCCGTCTCGTGACACGTCGGGATCGCTGAAGAACACGTACGGCTCGTCTGCCAGGATGCGCTGCTCGCCGGTCGCGCTGTCGATCGCGACCAGTCGCGAACGGGGATATCCGGGTTCGTCGGGCACTGACCAGGCCGTCACGACGCTCGCACCGTCGGGGGTGACGACGAACGCGGCTTCGTCCAGCGCTCGGGCCGGCGCGGGGGTGAGATCGCGCGGGTCGTCGTCTGCATCTGCACGGCCGCCGTCATCGAAGGCCGGCAGCACAAGCAGGTGCGTCTCGTCCGGGCCGAGGTCCTTGTCCCAGTGCCGCACCGGCGACACGGTGTGCAGGATCGCGCCGGTCTTGGCGTCCTTGCGGGCCTTGCGTCGCGCCTTGTCGGCCTCGCCATCGAGGCTGCCGGGCAGGACGGGCGACCCGACGATGACGGTGCCTGCATCTCGGGCCACCGCCACCGCAGCTACCCCACCGGGGCGTTCGAGGACTTTGCGCGCCTCACCGGCGCCGGCCGGCAATCGCCACAGCGCCGCGGGCTCCTCGTCGTCGTCGGAGTCCCGGTTGGAGACGAACAGCAGTGACCCGTCCGGCGCGAAGGCCGGCCCGGATTCGCCCCTGTCCGACCGGGTCAACCGCAGGGGACGTTGCTCGCCCGCCGGGTCGATGGCCCACAGTGCGTTGAGGAACTTGTTGCCGTCTTCGTTCAGGCTGGACACCGTCGCGACCAGAGCGGTGCCGTCCGGCGACAGGGCGAGGTCAGTGACCCGGGAGATGGCGAGGTAGTCGGAGAAGTCGTCGAAGTCAGTCACACTTCGCACGCTATCCCGACCGGATCGTGCGACGTCGTGCGGTGTCCCGCCGCATCCGGTTGCACAATCGGGGTAGGGGCCGCCGGCCGGGTCCGGGCCCCCATCACGGGAGCCCGGACCCGGTCGAACGGGTCTCAGTGCGAAGCGGTCACCAGATCTGGCAGCAGGTTCGCGGCGTTCGGCGTGCCGAGACCGGTCGTCGGGTCCCAGCCCGTCCTGGCGTCGTAGCCCAGGATCGACGGGTCGGCCTGGTTGTTGCCGACGGTGACGTCGTAGAAATCGTTCGCGTACGACGCCGGGTCAGCGCCGAGCTTGTACAGCGCCGGGTTGATCAGGCCGAGGCCGCCGCCGTTGATCTGGTCGGCGAGGGCCACCAGGCCGGCCCACTGTGGGCAGGACAGCGACGTGCCGCCGATGTCGTACCAGCCCGTGCTGCACGGCGTGCCGCTGCAGTTCAGCCCGCTGTTGCCGTCCGGGGGCAGGCTGATGTAGACGAGCGCACCGGTGCGGGAGTTGGCCTGCAAACCGATGTCGGGCACCCCCCGCTTGTCGGGCGGGATAGGCGTGCTGTCGGCTGGGAGCACGTCCTGATAGTGCGGCCGAGGGAAGACCTGGCTGAAGCCACCGCCGGTGGCGACGCCGACGTCCAGACGCTGCCACACGACCTCGGCCTGACCGGCGAAGGCACCGTGGCACTCGGCGGGCGGATCGGTGCTGTCGACCACCCGAGCCAGGGTGTTGTTCGGGTCGGTGCACAGCGATGTGCCGCCCACGCCGGTGACGAGCGGGTCGGACGCGGGCCACACGACAGTGCGTTCCGGAATTGTGGACCCACCCTTGCCCACTGGCGTCTTCTTGCCGTTGGCCGTGCCGGTGTCACCCGACGAACCGAGGACGGTCACGCCGTTCTGTGCCGCTGAAATGTATGCATGGCGCAGGTTCTGCAGCGACTGCGCGCTCCCGAAGGCGCCCTCGGCCGAGGCGAAGCTCTGCGAGATGATGTTGGCCATGTGGTGGTCGATGACGTACTGCTCGGCGTTCATCATGTCCGGGAAGCCCTGCACGCCGAGGGTCTCGGCGGTCGGTGTCGTGACCAGCAGGATGTTGGCGCCCGGAGCCATGGCGTGCGAAGTCTCGACGTCGAGCGCAACCTCCAGCGCCCAGGCCGACCTGTCCTCCTGGCCAGTGCCGTGCGACGTCGCCGGCGGGGCCTTGGTGGCCGGCGCGCCCCCATAGTGGAACTGGCTGAATGTCGGCATGCCAGGCGCACACGTCACGCCCTCCTCGCCGCACATCGGCGCCAGGCCGAAGGCCTGGTCGTAGACGTGCAGGTCGTGGGCCATCGTGTCGCTGCCGAAGCTGTCGACGATGGCGATGGTGATGCCGCGGCCGTCGATGCTCTGGTCATACAGTGGATTGACGTTGTACGCGGCCCGTGTGCTCTGCGGCGTGAAGCAGCGACGTCCCGCGGAGAAGCACTGGTCCTCGGTCGGCGGCGTCGCGGATGTCGACACCTGGGAGTAGTCCGACACGGTCGGATGCATGACGACGCCGTGCGCGAGGGCTGTGGCACCGGCACCGCCGCTACCGCCGCTGGTGGCTGAGAGAGTGGCCAGGCCTAGTGCAGCGAGCAGAGTGCCCGCGCGGCCGGATTTCGTTCTGAGCATGCGGTTCCTACCTCCATCTGGACGGATGACGTCGCGATGCCGGTCCGAGGGCTCGTGACCGATGGACCGAGCGGAATCTTAGCACCGCAGCGGGCATTTGGGAGAATCCGAACTACGTATGCCCAGATGGTTGAAACCGGCGCAATCAGCCTGCTGCGCGGGCGAGGGCACGCGCGGAGTCGGGGCCGTCGGCCAGCAGCGCGGCGAAGCCGTCCTCGTCGAGGACCGGCACGCCCAGCTCGGTGGCTCTGTCGGCCTTCGTGCCGGCGTTCTCGCCGACGACGACGAAGTCCGTCTTCTTCGACACCGAGGCCGCGGCCTTGCCGCCGCGCGCCAGGATCGCCTGCTTCGCCTCGTCGCGGGAGTAGCCGGCGAGCGAGCCGGTGACCACGACGGTGAGCCCGGCGAGCGTCTTCGGGCTCGAGGTGTCGACCTCGTCGGCCATCCGCACGCCGGC
Source organism: Jatrophihabitantaceae bacterium (assembly GCA_036833255.1). Classification (GTDB taxonomy): domain Bacteria; phylum Actinomycetota; class Actinomycetes; order Mycobacteriales; family Jatrophihabitantaceae; genus QHCC01. The sequence continues at coordinate 43,902 of DAITQD010000004.1, read as the reverse complement.
CGCTGCCCACTTGTCGACGATCCCGACGTGCCAGTCGACGTCGAACCACTCCCGCACCGACTCCGCGATGACGCCCCCGACGCCCTCGACCGCCGCGAGCTCGTCGATGGATGCCGATCGGATCGCATCCAGCGAGCCGAAGTGCCCGGCCAGCGCGCGGGCCGCAGTCGGCCCGACGTGCCTGATCGACAGCGCCACCAGCACCCGCCAGAGCGGCTGCGACTTCGCCTGCTCGAGGTTGGCCACCAACTTCTGCCCGTTGGCCGAGAGCACCCGGCCCGCGCGCACCGCCTCGGGCGGGTCGGTCTTCTTTGCCGCGCGCGTGAACAGCGGCACCGTCGCGAGCGTCTCCTGCGCGGTCGCGGGGTCACCGGCCGCGGGAGCGAGCGTGAACAGGTCGCCCTCGTCGGCGATGACGCCGGCCTCGAGCAGCGCCATCGCGCCCTCCCAGCCGAGCGCCTCGATGTCCAGCGCGCCGCGCGAGGCAAGGCCGAACAGCCGCTCGCGCAGCTGTGCCGGACAGAACTGGCTGTTGGGGCAGCGGATGTCCTTGTCGCCCTCCTTCGCCGGCCGCAGCGGCGTGCCGCACTCGGGACATTCGGTGGGCATGACGAACTCGCGTTCACTGCCGTCGCGCAGAGCCACCACCGGCCCGACGATCTCGGGGATGACGTCGCCGGCCTTGCGCAGCACGACGGTGTCGCCGATCAGGACGCCCTTGCGCGTGACCTCGCCCGCGTTGTGCAGCGTCGCCTGCTCGACCGTCGACCCGGCGACCAGCACGGGCTCCATCACGCCGTAGGGAGTCACCCGGCCGGTGCGCCCGACGTTGACCCGGATGTCGAGCAGCTTCGTGTTCACCTCTTGGGGCGGGTACTTATAGGCGATCGCCCAGCGCGGGGCGCGGCTGGTCGAGCCGAGGCGGCGCTGCAGGCCGAGGTCGTCGACCTTGACGACGACGCCGTCGATCTCGTGCTCGACGTCGTGACGGTGCTCGCCGTAGTGGTCAATGAAGCTCTGTACGCCCGTCAGATCAGGCTTCACCTCGGCGCTGGCCGCGGTCGCCAGCCCCCAGCCGGCCAGCACGTCGTACCAGCCGGACTGGGTGGCGACCTTCGGGCCGCCCTCGACCCGGCCGACACCGTGCACGACCATCCGCAGTGACCGGCTGGCCGTGACTCGCGGGTCCTTCTGCCGCAGCGACCCGGCGGCGGTGTTGCGGGGGTTGGCGTAGGGCGTCTTGCCCGCGGCGACCAGCCCGGCGTTGAGCTCCTGGAAACGCTCGACCGGGAAGAACACCTCGCCGCGGACCTCGAGCACGCGCGGAATCCCTTTGCCAGTGAGGCGATCCGGCACGTTCACGATGGTGCGGATGTTCGGCGTGACGTCCTCGCCGGTGCGCCCGTCCCCACGGGTGGCACCGCACACCAGGCGGCCGTCCTCATAACGCAGGTTCACCGCGAGGCCGTCGACCTTGAGCTCACACAGGTATGCAGGCGCCACGCCCGCGTCGCGCTCGACGCGCTGCGTCCACGCCGCCATCTCCTCGGCCGAGAACGCGTTGTCGAGGCTGAGCATCCGCTCGAGATGGTCGACGGGGGTGAACAGGGTCGAGTAGGTCCCCCCCACGCGCTGCGTCGGCGAGGACGGCGTACGCAGCTCGGGAAACTCGTCTTCGAGCGCCTGCAAACGGCGCATGGCGTGGTCGTACTCGGCGTCGCTGACGCTCGGCGCGTCGAGGACGTAGTAACGGTAGGCATCGTCGTCGACCTGCTGCGACAGCCGCACGTGCTCCTCGCGTGCTGCGGCAGTAGCGGGCGAGGGCTGCGTCACGCGACGGACGTTACCGGCCCGGTCTGACGCCGCGACGGCTCATTCGCTGTCCTCGAGCAGCGCATGTCCGGTGTCCCGGAGTAGCGACAACACCCGGCGCACATACGCAGGACTGGCGCCGGCCAGTCCGCACGCCGGCGTCGGCACGACCGATGCCGCGAGCTGTCCGATCGGGAAGCCGAGGGCGTTCCAGAGCTGACGGATCGGGTCGCGCGCGGTGTCGAGGGTGATCACCGAGTCGAGTGTCGGCAGTACGCCGAGCCACAGCGACGTGCCCGCGTCGACCGCCTCACCCAGCGCGTCGTACTGCCCGTCGCCGAGCAGCGCCAGGTCGAACGCGACCGCGTCGGCGCCGGCGGAACGCAGCACGGCGATGGGAGCATCGGCTGCGCAGCAATGGACGGCCCGGGCGCCCGGAGGTGCCACGCCGAGTACCGCGCGCAGCGACTGCTCCACGACCTCGGCGGAGACGGCGCGCACCGTCCCGTACCCCGACGGCGTGGGCACGCTGCCGGCCAGCACGGCCGGCAGCGCCGGCTCGTCGACCTGCACCACCAGGCGAGCACCGGGCACCCGCGAGCCAACGTCGCCCAGATGCGCACGCAGTCCCTCGGCGAGCGAGTCGGCCAGATCACGGGTCGCACCGTGGTCGCGGACCACCCGGTGTCCGGACGGTACTTCCACGCTGGCGGCCAGCGTCCACGGCCCGGCCACCTGCACCTTGAGCGCGCCGACGTAGCCGTCGGCCACCGCCTCGAGCGCGTCGAGATCGCGGGCCAGAAAGTCCTGCGCACGCCGCAGATCCCGTCCCGCTCGCGAGGTTATCCGCCATCCCGACGGCACGATCTCGACGGCCAGGTCCACGAGCAGCGCGGCGGCCCTGCCGATCAGGTCCGCGCCCGCACCGCGATCAGGCAGCTCGGGCAAGTGCGGCAGATCCGGCAGCTCGCCGAAGACGAGACGCGCCGCCTCGACCGGATCGGTGCCGGGCAGCGAGCCGAGGGCTGTCGCGGATCCGGCCGGCCAAGGGCGATCGCTCATGCGGGCATGTCGACGCGGCGCGCGGCGGCGATGGTCGCCGAACCGAGCACAGCGTCACCGTCGTACATCACCAGCGCCTGGCCGGCGGCCACGCCGCGCTGGGTGCCGTGCAGGCGCGCGACGACCTCGTCGGCGGAGACCCGCACCGTCGCGGGCGTGACCATGCCATGCGCGCGCAACTGCACCACGCAGTCGAACCTGGCCGACGGCGCGGCACCGGAGGTCCACAGCGGACGGTCGGCGGTGACCTCGTCGGCGTCGAGCAGTTCGCCTGGTCCCACCACGACGGTGTTGGTCTTCGGCTGGATCGAAAGCACGTAGCGCGGCTGGCCACCGGGCGCGCAACGGTCCAGATGCAGGCCGCGCCGCTGCCCGATCGTGTAGCCGAACGAGCCGCCGTGCGAACCGACGACCTCGCCGCTGGCAGCGTCGACGATCGGCCCCTCCTGGGCGCCGAGCTGCCGCGCCAGGAACCCGCGCGTGTCGCCGTCGGCGATGAAGCAGATGTCATGCGAGTCGGGCTTGTCGGCGACCGCCAGTCCCCGCGCGGCGGCCTCGGCGCGCACCTGCACCTTCGTCGAATCACCGAGCGGGAACTGGGCGTGCGCGAGCTGATGGGCGGTCAGCACCGCAAGCACATAGGACTGGTCCTTGCCCATGTCGACGGATCTCGTCAGCCGTCCGTCGACGAGCCTGGCGTGGTGGCCGGTGACGACCGCCTCGAACCCCAGCGCGAGCGCGCGGTCGAGGACCGCCGAGAACTTGATCTTCTCGTTGCAGCGCAGACATGGGTTCGGGGTTCGGCCCGCGGCGTACTCGTTGACGAAGTCCTCGACCACATCGACCCGGAACCGTTCGGCAAGATCCCACACGTAGAAGGGGATTCCGAGCACGTCCGCCGCTCGGCGCGCGTCGTTGGCGTCCTCGAGCGTGCAGCAGCCTCGCGCACCTTGCCGCAGCGTCGCCGGTGCCGCCGACAGCGCCAGATGCACGCCGGTGACGTCGTGGCCCGCGTCGACGGCCCGCGCGGCCGCGACTGCCGAGTCGACGCCGCCGCTCATCGCAGCCAATACCTTCAGGCGACCCTCGTCCGGCGCAACGCTCACGAGGCCACCGATGTGATCCCGGCGCGGCGGGCCCGTTCGACCACCGGACCGATGGCCCCGACGACGGCCGCCACATCCTCGGCCGTGGAGGTGTGCCCGAGCGACAAGCGCAGCGAGCCGCGGGCCTGCGCCGCAGACGCCCCCATCGCGATCAGTACGTGCGAGGGCTGGGCGACCCCGGCGGAGCAGGCCGATCCGGTGGAGCATTCGATGCCGCGCGCGTCGAGCAGCATCAGCAGCGAATCGCCTTCGCACCCGGGGAAGGACAGGTGGGCGATGCCCGGCAACCGGTGCGTCGGGTGCCCGTTGACGGCGACGTCCGGCACGATCTCGCGCACGCCGTCCACGAGCGAGTCACGCAGCCGGGCGATCCGCGGCGCGAGCTGGGGCTGACGCGTGACGGCCAGCGACGTCGCGAGGGCCAGGCCCACCGCGCCGGGCACGTCGAGCGTTCCCGAGCGCACTTCGCGCTCCTGGCCGCCGCCGTGCAGCAGCGGCACGCACGCCACGTCGCGCCGCAGTAGCAGCGCGCCCGCGCCGTACGCGCCGCCCAGCTTGTGCCCGGTCATCGTCAGCGCGTCGGCGCCGCAGGCCGCGAAGTCCACGGGCAGCACACCAACCGCCTGCACGGCGTCGGTGTGCAGTGGGACGCCGAACTCGTGGGAGATGGCCGCCAGTTCCGCGATCGGCTGGATTGTGCCGACCTCGTTGTTCGCCCACATAACCGTGACCAGAGCGGTCGCGTCGGGGTCGTCGGCCAGCGCCGCGCGCAGTGCCGACGGCGCGACCGAGCCGAGCTCGTCGACCGGCAGCCACGTCACCTCGGCGCCTTCATGCGTGGCCAGCCACTCCACAGCGTCGAGCACCGCGTGATGCTCGACCGAGCTCGCGATAACCCGGCGCCGACGCGGGTCGGCGTCGCGGCGGGCCCAGTAGATGCCCTTCACCGCGAGGTTGTCGGCCTCGGTGCCACCGGCCGTGAACACGACTTCCGACGGACGAGCACCGAGCGAGGCCGCTAGCTGCTCGCGCGACTCCTCGACGCGGCGCCGTGCGTGCCGGCCGGAGCCGTGCAGCGACGAGGCATTGCCGAGCTCGCCCAGTGCCGCACTGATGGCCGCGATGGCCTCGGGCAGCATGGGGGTCGTAGCAGCGTGGTCCAGGTACGGCATCGCACTCAAGCTTACGTGGGCGCCGGGCCCCGGCGGTCTTCCCCGCTGGTGGCCGGTTTTGCGACCGCCAACCGGTCACCAGCGGGGAAAGGAGACCGCCAACCGGTCACCAGCGGGGAAAGGAGACCGCCAACCGGTCACGAGCGGGGAAATTGGACCGGCGCGCGCACCTGGCCGGCGACGAGGACACCGGCCAGAGCCACCGCGGCCATGGCCAGATCCAGGATGGTGAACGCCGCGGTGTAGCCCAGCGCGCCGCGTGCGGCCGCCGCGACGAGCACGCCGGCCACCCCCGTCGTCACCGCGCTCGCGGTCGCGTCCGACAGCTGCAGCGCCGCCGAATCGGCGCCCCGGTCGGCGTCGTTCGTGTAGTTGAGCAGCAGCACGCTGACGCTGGACATCGTCAGGCCGGCGCCGATCCCGGACAGCCCCCACGCCGGGTAGATCAGCCAACCGGGCAGACCCGGCTGCGCCGACACCGCGACCGCGAGCGCCGACAGGAGCACGAAGCCGAAGCCGGCGCGGACGAGCCGCACCCGGTGGGTCTGCTCGTCGGCGGGTCCGGCCCGGCCCTGCCACCAGGATCCGAGCGCCCAAGTCAGCCCCGAGCACGCCAGCGGCAGGCCGGCTGCGGTCGCGCTGTAGCCATGCTGGACGCTCAGCGACAGCGGCACGATCGACTCGATTCCGAAGAACGCACCGGCGAGCAGGCCGCGCATCGCGATGGGGGCCGCGACGCCCCGCCGCACCTGGATCGTGCCGGCCGGCAGCAGCGTTCGCAGCCCCCACACCAACGCGACGAGTCCCACGACGGCGAGCGTCACGGACAGGGTCGACGGATGTTGGCCGGCACCCTCGAGCGCGGCGATGCCGCCCGCCACCGCGAAGGCGTGAAAAATGCGGCGGGGGTCGGCCAGGGCACTCGCTCGAGCGCCATCCGGGACGTGCAGCGTGCGCAGCACCGGCAGCATCAGCGCGGCGCCGATCAGCACGAACGGCAGCAGTCCGAGGAACACCCACCGCCAGCTAGCGTGCTGGGTGACCGTTCCCGAGATCAGCGGCCCGATGAGCGACGGCACTACCCAGGCCGACGAGATCGCTGCGAACAGCTTCGGCCGCAGCGCCTCGGGATAGGTCTCGCCGATGACGACGTAGGTGGCGGTGATGAGCAGCCCGCTGCCGAAGCCCTGAACCACCCGCCCCGCCACGAGCTGCGTCATCGTCACGGCGGTGCCGGCCAGGATCAGGCCGGCGAGGAAGCAGGCCATGCCGGCGATGAGCGGCCCGCGCGGTCCGTGGCTGTCGCTGAACTGCCCTGACACAACCATGCCGACGACGTTGGCGACGAGGAATCCGGTGAACGCCCAGCCGAAGCCGCCCAGGCCGTGCAGGTCGCGCGCGGCGGTCGGCAGCGCGACCGACACGGCCATGGCCTCGAAGGCGACGAGCGTGATCAGGATCAGGATGCCGACGCTGGTGGTGCGCAGCCGGCCGGCGAAGATCGAGCGAGGCACCAGTGGGTCCAGCGGTCGCTTCGCCTGGACTGTCACGTTCGCAATCATCCTCGATCCGTTGAAGGCGGGGATGCCGCCGGCAGATCAGGCTTTGCGCTTCTTGATCTCCTCGGCGAGCTGCGGCGCAACGGTGAACAGGTCACCTACGACGCCGTAGTCGGCGAGCTCGAAGATCGGCGCCTCGGCGTCCTTGTTGATCGCGACGATCGTCTTCGACGTCTGCATGCCGGCCCGGTGCTGGATGGCGCCGGAGATGCCGACCGCAATGTAGAGCTGCGGCGACACCGTCACACCGGTCTGGCCGACCTGTAGCTGGTGACCCACCCAGCCCGCGTCGACGACCGCACGCGAGGCACCGACCGCCGCGCCGAGCGTGTCGGCGAGGTTCTCGATGATCGAGAAGTTCTCGGCCTTGCCGATGCCGCGGCCACCCGATACGACGACCGAAGCATCGGAGAGCTGCGGCCGAGAGCCCTTCGCCTCGACCACCCGGTCGGTGATCTTCGCGGCCTTGGCGGCGTCGGAGAGTGTCACCGAGACGGCGACCTCCTCGGCGGCCCCCACGGCCGCCTCGGGCGCGAACGAGTTCGGGCGCACTGTGATCACCGGAACGCCCGTGCTGACCTTGGCCTGGACGGTGACGCCGCCGCCGAAGATGCTCTGGGTGGCTCCGTCGGCGTCGACGGCGACCGCGTCGGTGAGCACGCCGCTGGCGATCTTGAAAGCTAGCCGCGCCGCTACCTCCTTGCCCTCGGGCGAGGAGGACACCAGCACCGCCGCGGGCGATGCCTGCTCGACGACCGCGGCCAGCGCCTCGGCGGTGGGGGCAACCAAATAGCCCGCGATGTCGTCACTCTCGGCGACGTAGACCTTGCCTGCGCCGTACTCTGCGAGCTGATCCTTGAGCGCGGCGGCCGTGCCCGGTGCACCGATGACGACCGCGCTGGGCTCACCCAGCACGCGCGCGGCGGTGAGCAGTTCGAAGGTCGACTTCTTGACGGTGCCGTCAGCTGAGTCGACCAGAACGAGAACCTCTGCCATGTCTATTTCTCCTTCTCTGGAAGACTCGGTCAGATCAACTTCTTGGACGCCAGGTAGTCGGCGATCTGCACGCCGCCGTTGCCCTCGTCCTTCACGGTCTGGCCGGCCGCACGTGGCGGCGCGTTCTCGAACGACACGACCTGCGTCGACGCGTTGGCCAGGCCGACCTCGCCGGCGTCCAGGCCCAGATCACCGAGCCCGAGGAGCGTGACCGGCTTGCTCTTCGCGGCCATGATGCCCTTGAACGAGGGATAGCGCGGATCGTTGATCTTTTCGACGACGCTGATCACTGCCGGCGTCGACCCCTGCACCGACTCGTAGCCGGTGTCGGTGACCCGCTCGATCGTGACCGTCGAACCGTCGATGGTGACCTTTCGGGCAAGTGTGAGCTGGGCGACGCCCAACGCCTCGGCAACGAGCGCGGGCACGATGGCCATCCGCGAGTCGGTGGCCTCGGAACCGGCGACCGCGACGTCCCACTCGATCGTGCCGAGCGCCTTGGCGATGACCTTCGCCGTCTGGATCGCGTCAGAGCCGTGCAGCGCCTCGTCGCAGACGTGGACGGCCTTGTCGGCACCCATCGACAGCGCCTTGCGGATCGACTCCGTGGCGCGCTCGGGGCCCACGGTGAGGATCGTGACCTCACCGCCGTGCGCCTCCTTGAGGCGCAGACCCTCCTCGATCGCGAACTCGTCGATGTAGTTGATCACCGGGTCGACGGCGGCCCGGTCGACGGTGTTGTCGTCCGGGTTGAGCTTGCGCTCGGCCTCGGTGTCGGGCACCTGCTTGACCAGCACCACGATGTTCATGCGTTCGCTGACCTCTCAGTCGGGGTCCCGCCGGCTCGTGCACGCGGGATGGCGCGCGACGTCGAGTCGCGGCGCTTGACACACTCTCACAACACTGTGCCTAAGTTACTGGCGAGTAGCAATATGACGGTCGTCTCGGCGCGTCCAGCATCCCACTTGTGACGCGGGTTACGGTGCGCGGGTGCGCATTGCGATTGCCCTCTTCGACGGGGCAGAGGAACTTGATTTCGCCGGTCCGTGGGAGGTTCTCGCCTACTGGGCGCGCGACGTGGCTGACGCTGAGGTCCAGGTAGTCACAGTTGCGGCAAGTCTGGACCCGATCCGGGCCGCCAATGGAATGCGGGTGCTGCCCGACCGCACCTGGGACAACGTCGGCGCCATCGACGTGGTGGTCGTTCCGGGCGGCCAGGGCACCCGCCGGCTGCTCGGCCCGGACGAGCCGCTGCACGACCGGCTGCGCGCGCTGGCCCGCGGCGGCACCCTGATGACCAGCGTCTGCACCGGCTCGCTCGTGTACGCGGCGGCCGGTCTATTGCGGGCGCGCCCAGCGACCACGCACTTCCGTGCGCTGGACCTGCTCGCGTCGCTGGACCCCTCGATCGAGGTCCGCCCGGACGACCGATACGTCGACGACGGGGATATCGTCACTGCGGCGGGCGTGTCCGCCGGCATCGACATGGCGCTGTACCTCGTGCTCCGGTTGGATTCGCCGGACGCGGCGCGGCGGGTCAAGCGCGAGATCCAGTACGACCCGCAACCGCCCGTCTGACCTTCCCCGATTCAGGACACGAGCGGCCTCATGCCTTCGAGTGCGCGAGTAGCAGCGCGAGGGCGAGCATCGGCATGGTGATCGAGAGCGTTTTGAGTGCTGCTTCCAGGGGCGCTAGAAGGGCGGCCCGGTCGAGGGGGTGCTGCGTGCCGTCGAGCAGGGTCATCACGCCGTGCACGCTGGACACGCGGCGGCGCAGTGCCCGGGCCGGTGTGCTGAGCCGTCGTTGCGTGTAGGACAGACCGGTGGCGGCCAGGGCCAGGACGAGCGCGCCTGCGGTAACCGGTCTGCCCAGCGGCGGTGCTTGGGCGATGAAGCCGACCAGGATAGGAAAGCCTCCCCACGCGGCGGCGAAACCGATGTCGGTGTGCAGGCGTCCACCGAAGAGTTCGAGGTTGTAGCCCAGCACGAGCAGCACACCGAGCGCGATACACGGCACGAGCAGGACGTTGCTGTGCGGCACGGCGAGGGCGCCGAGGAGCACCGCGCCGGCCAGGCTCACGGAGGCGACGATCCACAACATGTGCGAACTGATCGCGGTGCCGAGCGGACGCCCGCGCAGCTCGTCGAGCGCGTGCGCAGCGAGGCCGACGGCGAGGAAGAACGCGAGGACGGTGGCGGCGAGCATCGCCCAGGACAGCCGAGGCGCGAGAGCCGCGCCCATGACCACGTAGCTGAGGTGCCAGAGCGTGTAGGGCGGGTGCAGCAACGTCCACCAGTCCGCCCGCTTGCCGCCGTGGCGTGCGTAGAACGCGGCACCGGCCGGCACGCGGCGGTCAACCATCGACCTTGCGCCCCCACATGACCAGCCCGCCGCCGAGGCTCATCGGCCGACTCGTGACCGCTTCCAGTCCGGCGGCGCGCCACGTGTCCTGCAGCCACCAGACCGGATACCGCTGATAGAACGCGCTGATCGACGGGCCGAGGAAGCGGCCCACCTCGTACCACTCCCGCCCGCCGGTGAGCAGGCCGGCCAGCGGCAGCACGACGCGGGTGAAGCCGACCCAGGCGGCGCGCCACACAGGGTTGGCCGGCACTGCGAACTCGAGGTTGGCCACGTATCCGCCGGGCCGCACAACGCGGACCAGCTCGCGGATTGTCGCCGCCGGGTCGGTGACATAACGCAATAAGTAGGTGAAGGTGAGCGCGTCGAACGTGCCGTCAGCGAACGGCAGTTGCTCCCCGCGCGCGACGAGCAGCCGGATGCGATCGGCCTTGCCGCGCTGGATGATCCGCTCGCGACCGCGGCGCAGCATCTGTTCGGTGAGATCAACTCCGATGACCGAAGCACCGGTACGCTCGCTGAGCATGAGGGCAACGCCACCCGTCCCGGTGGCCACGTCGAGCACCCGCCGCGGGGGTGGGTCCATCCCCGCGACCGCGTCGACCATCGCGGCACGCCAGCGGCGGTTCTGCCCGAAGGAGAGCACCTCGGCCAACAGGTCATACCGGCCGGCGAGGCCGTCGAACAGGTCGCGGGCGAAGTCGTTGGGCGTCATCGACGATCTTGCCCCCGACCGCATCTCGCTCTCCGCCCAATCATTGGAAGGCATCACGCTGTGCCGCGCTTCGACGCCGTCATCGTAGGCGCAGGACCTGCCGGCAGCACGGCCGCGCTGTGCCTGGCGCGTGCGGGAGCCAAAGTCGCGCTGGTGGATCGGCGGGCCTTCCCTCGCGACAAGGCCTGCGGCGACCTCGTCGGGCCTCGCGGAGTACGACTGCTCGGCGAGCTCGGCGTCGACGTCGCGGAGGCCCGGCAGGTAGGCGACATGGTCGTCGTCGGCCCGTCCGGGCGGCGCGCCCTACTCCCCGCACTACCAGGCCTCGATTATCCCGGCTATGCGCTCGCGGTCTCCCGTCTGGCGTTGGACTGCGCGCTGTTCGAGGCCGCCGTCGCGGCTGGGGCGTGCCCGGTGCGCGACCTGTTCCTCGGGCTGACCGGTGACCCGCAGACACCCACCGGGGTCCAGCTGGCCCGCGGCGGCGAGGTGCGCGCGGACCTGGTCGTGGGCGCCGACGGGGCGACCAGCCGGGTCGCCGCGGTGGCGGGCATGGTCGATGCCCGGCGCGCGCTCTGGGGTTTCGCGCTGCGCGGCTACCTGAACGTGCCGATCGACCTACCGCACATCCTGCTGTGGGAGCCCGAGCCATGGCGGCTGTTTCCCGGCTACGGCTGGATCTTCCCGACCGCCGACGGGGGCGCCAACGTCGGGCTCGGGCTGGCGGTTGCCGCGGACCGGTTGCTCGCCCGGCAGGCCGGTGAGCAGTTCGGCGACTTCTGCGACCACCTGCACCGGCAGGGGCTGCTGCCCGCCGCCGGGTTCGGTGCCGTGCAGCGCCTGGGTGGCTGGCTGAAGATGGGCATGGTCGGCACGGTGCCGGCTCGCGGTACGGTGCTGCTCGCCGGCGACGCCGCCGGGCTGATCAACCCGCTGCAGGGCGAGGGCATCGGGCAGGCGATCGCAAGCGGCCGTGCCGCCGCGACCGCGATCCTGGCCGGCGGGCCGGCCGGCGCGGCCGTCCGCTACCGCGAGTCCCTTCGCACCCTCACCGCCCACCACCGGATCAATGCGCCTTTACAGCGTGGCATCGTGCGGCACCCGCGCTCGGTCTCCGTCACCGGACGGCTGCTCACCGCCCCGCTCGTACGCGCCGCGGTCTCCGGCGCGTGGGGGCTGTACTGGAACGACCTCGTCCGCGGTGCCCGGCCAAGCCCGCACCGGCGGGTGGCAGCCGGTGCGACCCGCCTCATCTCGGCCCTCGCGTCGCACAGTGCCACCGACGCCTGGTTCACGCAGGCAACCTGAGCGGCCAGACCTTGGACGCACCCGCCCCAGCAAACACGGGCTACCTGCCGCTCACTGGCGAACGCACCGGGCCCGGCATCGCCGCCGAAAACTACTGGTTCCGGCGCCACGAGGCCGCGTACGAGGTCGCAGTGCCTTACGTGGCAGGACGATCGGTGCTCGAGGTCGGCTGCGGCGAGGGGTACGGCACGGCGTTACTCGCGTCGGCGGCCGGCCGGGTGCTCGGCGTCGACTACGACGCGCTCACCGTTGCCCACGCGGCGGCGAGCTATCCGCAGGCCTCGTTCGTGCGCGCCAACCTCGCCGCGCTGCCCGTGCCGTCGGCCTCGGTCGACGTGGTCGCGACGCTGCAGGTCATCGAACACGTGTGGAACCACTCGGAGTTCGTCCGCGAGTGCCTGCGCGCGTTGCGTCCGGGCGGCCTTTTGCTCGTCACGACCCCGAACCGGCTGACGTTCTCCCCCGACCCGGACGCGCCGGTGAACCCGTTCCACACCCACGAGTTCACGTCGGCCGAGCTGACAGACCTGCTCAGCACCTGCGGATTCGCGATCGACAGGGTGCTCGGACTGCACGCCGGCCCACGGCTGCGCGCGCTCGACACCGACTACCGCGGATTCGTCACCGCTCAGCTGGCTGCGCCGCCCGAGCGATGGAGCGAGCGGTTACGCGACGACGTCGCCGCCGTCGGCACGCGTGACTTCGCGGTCCTCGCTGCGGACGTGCACAGCGTGGACGAGTCGCTCGATCTCGTCGTCCTCGCGCGCCGCCCGCTCTGAATCGACGCCGGACGAACGTAGCGCCGCCATCCCCAGTGCGACGCCGATCGTGAGCGTGACCGTCGCGAGCAGAAGCAACCAGCCGGCCGGGTCACCGGCCGTCCCATCGGCGTTATCGAGGAACATCGGCCCCCAGCCCAGACAATCGACGTGGATGTCGCCGGTGTACGGAGCGACGAAGGTTCCGACGACGTTCGTCGCCTTGGTGGACTCGCCGACGGCCGCTACTGCCAGTGCCTGACTCGCCGAGCCGCCGACAGACCACTCGCACTGCGCCGTGTTCACGTCCACCCCGCGCGCCCGCAAGGTAGTGACGCCGCCGGGCGCCGACAGGGTGTAAGTCTGATCGAGCGTGACGTGGGCGGTGTTCGGCGCGACCGCGCCCACGGCAAAGGCGTGGTGCTCGGTCCCGCTGACGATGCGATAGAGCGCGCCGAACAACACTCCCGCGATGATCAGTGCCGTGGCCGCGGCCGCCCGGATCACGCGCGCGCGGGACGTCGACGGCATGCGTTGACACTAGTGTCTGTCGCCGTGCGCGTCTTGATGCTGTCGTGGGAGTACCCACCGCTCGTCGTGGGCGGGCTGGGACGCCACGTCGACGCACTGACGCGCGCGCTCGCCGAGGCCGGGCACGACGTCCGCGTCATCACCCGTGGTCAGGCCGAGCCCGGCACAGGCGGCGCGCCGAGCGTCGGTCCACGCGCCTCGGCAAGCACAGCCGTCGACGAGGTGCGCGACGGCGTGCGGGTGCGGCGTGCGGCCGTCGACCCGATCGCCGTCGACTTCACGACCGAGAGCTTGCTTGCCTGGTCGCTGGCATCCGAGCACGCCCTCGTGCGTGCTGCGCTGCCGGTGGTGCGGCGCTGGCGTCCGGACGTCGTGCACGCCCACGACTGGCTGGTCGCGCAGAGCGGGGTGACGCTCGCTCAGGTGACCGGCGCGCCGCTGGTGGCGACCGTGCACGCCACCGAGGCCGGCCGCAACCAGGGCTGGCTGCCCAAACCGCTCAACCTGGCGATCCACTCCGTCGAGCGGTGGCTTGCCCATCAGGCCGCGGCCGTGATCACCTGCTCGCGAACCATGCACGACGAGGTGACGCAGCTGTTCGAACTGCCCGGCGAGCGCGTCACCGTGGTGCCGAACGGGATCGATCCGGCACGGTGGCGGGTGACACCGGCGGCGCGAGCGGCCGCGCGCGCACGGGTCGCCGCTCGTGCCCCCAACGGCCCGCTGGTCGTGTTCGCCGGGCGACTGGTGCACGAGAAGGGGCTGCAGACGCTGCTCGACTGCCTGCCCGGTCTAGGCAGCACCCACCCCGGACTGCGGCTGCTCGTGGCCGGCACCGGCCCCTACGAGGGCCAGCTCCGGGCCCAGGCGCGCGCGCTGCGGGTTGCGCGCGCCGTCGAGTGGTGCGGCTTCGTCTCCGAAGGCGAACTCGCGCCCATGCTCGCCGCGGCCGACGTCGCGGTCGTGCCCTCGCTGTACGAGCCCTTCGGTATCGTCGCGCTCGAGGCGGCTGCGGTAGGCACACCGCTCGTCGTCGCCGAGACCGGTGGCTTGCGGGACTTGGTCGCGAGCGGAGTCGCCGCCGCGTCGTTCCCGACCCGCGATACGACGGCGCTCGCCAGAGCCGTCAGCGCGATCCTCGCCGATCCGCAGGGCGCGAAGCGGGCGACGGCGCGCGCCGCCCGGGTGATCCGCCGCGACTACACCTGGCATGCGGTGGCCGGGCACACCGCAGAGGTCTACCTGCGCGCAGCCGAGGAGAACTGAGCTCAGGGCGACTCGAGCAACTGCGCCACCGCATCGCGATAGGGCTCAATCTGCAGACCGTGGGCCGACAGCCAGTCGTCGTCGAAGTAGGTGTGCGCGTAGCGCTCGCCGCCGTCGCAGAGCAGCGTGACGATGCTGCCGGCCTGTCCGCTCGCGCGCAGCTCGCTGGCTATCCGCAGCGCACCCCAGAGGTTCGTGCCGGTGGACGCGCCGACGCGCCGTCCCAGGATGGGTTCTATCCCGCGAACCATGGCGATCGACGCCGCATCGGGCACGACAATCATCCGGTCGACGACACCGGGCAGGAAGCTCGGCTCGACGCGCGGGCGGCCGATGCCCTCGATCCGCGACCCGCAGCCGGTCGTCAGCTCGTCGTCGCCGTCACGCCAACTCGGGAAGAAGGCCGAGTCCTCCGGGTCGACGACGGCGAGGGACGTGTCGTAGCGGCGGTAGCGCAGGTAGCGGCCGATGGTCGCGCTCGTCCCACCGGTGCCTGCGCCGACGACGACCCAGCGCGGCACCGGAAATCGCTCCAGCCGCATCTGCTCGAAGATCGACTCGGCGATGTTGTTGTTGCCCCGCCAGTCGGTCGCGCGCTCGGCGTAGGTGAACTGGTCCAGGTAGTGCCCGCGGGTGCCGGCCGCGAGCCGGGCGGCCTCGGCGTACACCGTCGTGGGGTCCTCGACCAGGTGACACCGGCCGCCCTCGCGCTCGATCAGGGTGATCTTCTCCGCAGTGGTCGACCGCGGCATCACCGCGACGAACGGCAGACCCAGCATCCGCGCGAAGTGGGCCTCACTGACCGCCGTCGAACCCGACGATGCCTCGAGGACGGTCGTCCCCTCGGCGATCTCGCCGTTGCACAGCGCGTAGAGGAACAGCGAGCGCGCCAGGCGGTGCTTGAGCGAACCCGTTGGGTGGGTCGACTCGTCCTTGAGGTACAGGTCGACGTCGGGGTACGCGGGCAGCGCGACCGGCACCAGATGCGTGTCGGCGGAGCGGTTGGCGTCGGCCTCGACGCGGCGGATCGCCTCGTCAACCCAGTCGCGTGCCGAACGAGAACTGCGATCGACGTCGTCCACGTCACCGCACCCTAGTGGTCGGTACGGCGGTCCTTGATGACGCGGGCGGGCGCGCCGACAGCCACGCAGTACGCCGGGAGGTCGCGGGTGACGACCGCGTTCGCCCCCACCACCGCGCCCTCACCGATCGTGACGCCCCGGGTCACCGTTACCTTGGCGCCCAGCCAGACGTTGCGTTCGATGCGCACGCGGGACTTGGCGATGCCCTGGTCCTTGATCGGAGTCTCCAGGTCCGCGAATTTGTGGTCGAAGTCGGAGATGTAGACGTTGTCGGCGATCAGGGCGGAGTCGCCGATCTCGACGTCGAGGTAGCAGTTGATCGAGATGTCGCGCGCCAACACACCCTTGTCGCCGAGGCTGAGCGTGCCCTCGTGGCAGCGCAGCGCGGTGTCGACGCCGAGGTGGATCCATCGGCCGAGGATGAGTCGGCCGTAGCCGCGGCGCGCGTAGATCTCGACGCCGCGGTCCATGAACACGAATCCGCGCGTGATCACGTTCGGATTGCGCAGCTTGAAGCGGAAGAACCGCCAGTACCGCACGAGATACCACGGCGTGTACGCACGATGGCGCAACACCCAGCGCAGCGAGGCGAGCGTGCAGAATCGCGCGCTGCGCAGCGGCCCAGACTCAGGACGCCGCAACATCGGCGCGCTCCAGATCAAACATGATCAACGACGCGCCAGTCATCGCTACGGCTTGAGCCCGGTGATCTCGGCGTTGTAGAACAGCCCCTTCGGCACGACATGCTCGAACACCCTGTCGACGGCGCAGAACCGTTGCCACGACTTCATGGCGAAGGTCGCCCAGCGCATCCCCAGCTTGGCCTTCGGGACGGCGCACTCGAAGGTACGCACCGGCCAGCCGAACCACGCGGCCGTCAGCTCGGCGGTTGTGACGTTCACGTCTGCGGCCCCGGCCCGGCGCGCCGTTGCCGCCAGTTCGGCTGGCGGGAAGGTGTGGATGTCGACGACCGCTTCGAGCGCCGCCGCACGCGAGGACTCGTCGAGCTCCTCCTGCGGGCGTCGCCACGAGGCCAAGGCAGGCAGCCGCGTGACACGAGTAGTCGCCCACCAGGTCAGCCGCGACAACCGCCGGGCGATGACATCGCCGTGGCGGGTCGGCTCCCCGGCGAACACGAACCGGCCGCCGGGCTTGAGCACCCGCAGCACCTCGCGGAAGGCCTGTTCGACATCGGGGATGTGGTGCAGTACCGCGTGGCCGATGACGAGGTCGAAGCTGTCGTCGTCGTAGGGCAGCCGCTCGGCGTCGGCGACCCGCCCGGCCATCTCGAATCCGAGCGATCGGGCGTTGCGCTGTGCGACCTCCACCATGCCGGGGCTCAGGTCGGTGACGTGGCCCTCATCGAGGACGCCGGCCAGCTTGAGGTTCAGCGTGAAGAAGCCGGTGCCACAGCCGAGCTCGAGCGAGGTCCGGTACGGCCAGCCCGCGCGGCCGGCCACGTGCGCGAAGCGGTCACGGGCGTAGGCGATGCACCGCTCGTCGAAGGAGATCGACCACTTCTCGTCGTACGTGCCGGCCTCCCAGTCGTGGTAGAGGATGTTGGCCAGCTTCGGGTCGTCCCACGCGGCGGCGACCTGCGCGGCCGTGGCCGGCTGACCTTCTGCGCTCATCGCGCGGGGACTCCAGTAAACACAGCCTTGCCGGGCCCGGACTCGATGAAGGACCTCATGCCGATCGAGCGGTCCTCGGTGGCGAACAGTGACGCGAACAGGTGCGACTCCAGGCGCAGTCCGTTGCCGAGGTCGCCGTCCAGGCCGCCGTCGATCGCGGCCTTCGCGGCAGCCAAGGCGAGCGCCGGACCCGTCGCGAACTTCGCGGCCAGCGCCAGCGCGGTCGGGTACACATCGGCCGCCGGGACGACCACGTCGACGAGTCCGATCGCGAGCGCCTCGTCGGCGTCAACGAATCGGCCACTGAAGATCAGGTCCTTGGCCTTGGCCGGACCGATCAGCCGGGGCAGCCGCTGGGTGCCACCGGCGCCAGGAATGACGCCGAGCAGGATTTCCGGCTGCCCCCAGCGGGCATTGTCGGCGCTGACCCGGAAGTCCGCGGTCAACGCCAGCTCGCAGCCAGCACCGAGGGCGTAGCCGGTGACGGCCGCAATCACCGGCTTGGGCAGGGCCGCCAGCGCCGCCAGGGAGGACGAGAGCCGGTCGGCGTCGCGCATCATCTGGGCGTGATCCAGCCCGACGAACTCCTTGACGTCGGCGCCGGCCGCGAACACCTTCTCGCCGCCGTACAGGACGACGGCGCGCACCGAATCATCGGCACCGATCTGGGTAGCGGCTGCCCGCAGCTCCTCCTGAATCTGGGTGTTGAGCGCGTTCATCGGCGGGCGCTCGAACCGGATCGTTGCGACGCCGCGCGGTGAGCCCTCCGAACCGTCGCCAACCTCGACCCGCACCAGCTCAGCCATCGGTTATCCCATCGTCTGCGAATACGACCGCACCGGAGCCTAGGCGACGTGGGTTCAGAGGGCGCGCGCGTACCACCGGCCCTTGCGCCGTTCGACCCGCAGCGACAGGCCGAACGTAGCCGAGAGGCGCGCGCCGGTGAGCACGTCGCGGGCGAGTCCGGACGCCACGATCGCCCCGTCGCGCATCAGCATGACGTGCGAGATCCCGGGTGGCAGTTCCTCTACGTGGTGCGTCACGAGCACCGAGGCCGGCGCATCGGGATCGGCGGCGAATCGGGTGAGCCGGCTCAGCAGGTCCTCGCGACCGCCGAGATCCATGCCCGCCGCCGGTTCGTCCAGCAGCAGCAGTTCCGGGTCGGTCATCAGCGCCCGGGCGATCTGCACCCGCTGGCGCTCGCCCTGGCTCAGCGTGCCGTAGCTGCGCTCGCCGAGGGCACCGACCCCGAGTCGATCGAGCAGCTTGGCTGCGCGCCGCACGTCGAGGCGGCCGTAGGCCTCGCGCCAGCGGCCCAGAACCGAGTAGCCGGCGCTCACGATCACGTCCAGGACGCGCTCGCCGTCCGGGATGCGATCCGCGAGCGACGCGCTGGCCAGCCCGATCCGCGGACGAAGCTCGAACATGTCCACCCCACCGAGTCGCTGACCCAATACGAAGGCCGCACCCTCGGTCGGGTGCATGACTGCTGCGGCGACCTGCAGCAGAGTCGTCTTGCCGGCACCGTTCGGGCCGAGAACCGCCCAACGTTCGTCCTCCTCGACAGTCCAGCTGACCTTGTCGAGCAGCGTCTTCGAGCCGCGCCGGACCGTCACGTCGACGAACTGCAGCACCGCGTCGGGGTTGACTTCGACCACGGGACCATCAAAGCGCACCTGGCGGGATGGGCGCCGTAGGCGAGCCTCAGTCGGGTGGGCCGGTCGCCAGCGTGATCGTCGCGGTGTGCGTCCTGCCGGCCGTGTCCAGCCAGCTGACCTCGACGCTCTGGCCGGGCCGGTGCGCGGCGACGGCGGTGCGCAACGCCGCACTGGATCCGACGGCCGTCCCACCCACGGAGGTGATCACGTCACCCGCGCCGATCCCGGCCTGCCCCGCCGGTCCGGCGGCCAGCACCGACTCGACGAGCGCCCCCGGACTGGTGGTGCTGGCGGCGACGGAGATCCCGAGGAAGCCCGGGTAGCCGAGGTGGATCGTGGCCGAGGCGTGGCCCGCCTCGATCTCGCCGGCGATCGCCTTCGCCCGGTTGATCGGGATCGCGAACCCGACGGCCGCGCCGCGCCCACTCGCAGAGGCAGCGGTGTCCATGCCTATCACGTGGTCTGCGGAGTCATAGAGCGGGCCACCCGAGTCGCCCGCCTCGATCGGTGCGTCCGTCTCGATCATCCCGGTCAACCTCTCGGAGTTCTGGCCGCTCTCGTCGCTGGCGGTCAGCGGCTGGTCGAGCGCCACGATCGTGCCGGTGGCCGCGCCCGGCGTCCCACCGGTGCCGCCCGCGTTGCCGACGCCGGTGACCGCGTCGCCGACCTGGAGCGTGGCGGAGTCACCGACGTCGGCCGTCTGCAGCCCGGACGCGTTCTGGAGTTGGAGCACAGCCACGTCCTGGGTCGGGTCCGTGCCGACGACTGTGGCGCGGTAGGTCTTGCCCGTCGTCACTACGTGCGCGGAGATGCTCGTCGCGCCGTCGACAACGTGGTTGTTGGTCAGGATCTCGCCGGAGGAGGTGAGGACCATCCCGGTGCCGGCGGCCGCCGCGCCCTGATACTTCAGGACGGTGTTGATGTCGACGAGGCCGATTTGTTGTGCCGTCGTGGCCGAACCGGCGGATCCGCCGCTCGCACCGCGATTGTGGGAGTTACCGCTCCCCTGCCTGTCCATGGCGGGTGCCGCCTGCGCGACCGCGCCGGATCCGGCGACAACCTGCCCACCACCGCTCGAGTACGCCATTGCAAGCACCGCTGCCGATGCCGCGAGCGAGGCGGCACCGGCGGCGAACACGGTCCGGCGACCTCGCGACCGAGTCCCGGTCGCCAGGTCGTGGCGGTATGGGTCGGGCTGCTGGTACATCTGATCCACCTCCGTCGGCCGGCCCGGCGTTCCGAGCGGCTCGATCCCCAGGTAACCCCGCGCGGCCCATCGCCAGCTGAGAATCGTATCGGCGTTTGCTGAGAATGCGTTCCGGTGGCGGCGGCACCTGTCGCCGACCGGTTCTTCGCCTACGGCACGCGCAACAGCTCACCCGCGGTCCTGC
>DAITQD010000004.1:2496-23393 GCA_036833255.1 Jatrophihabitantaceae bacterium | reverse complement strand
GTCGCCGACCGGTTCTTCGCCTACGGCACGCGCAACAGCTCACCCGCGGTCCTGCTCTCTCCCCGAATGCTGCTGCGCGCGGCGCGGGCCCGCCGCCGGTCACCGGCGGGAGCCGGTTCCGTGCGCTAGCCACCACGCGTCGGCACGAGGCATTGGCTACAGTCGCAAGCGATGTTGCCCGAGAAGCTCACTGCCGCGGATGTCGCGCCCATGGACCGCGCCTGGCCGGGCAGGCCGTTTCCGCTCGGGGCGAGCTGGGACGGCGAAGGTGCGAACTTCGCGCTGTGGTCGACGACCGCGACGGCCGTCAGCGTCTGCCTGTTCGACGGCGACGGCCGCGAGACGCCGATCCCGCTGGACGACACGACATACCACGTGTGGCACGGCTATCTGCCCGGTGTCGGCCCGGGGCAGCGCTACGGCTTCCGCGTCGACGGCCCGCACGACCCGGCACGCGGCCTGTTCCACAACGAAGCCAAGTTGCTCGTCGACCCGTACGCGCGGGCGCTGGAGGGTGACTTCACCGACCACCCCGCGGCCTACGCCGACAACGCGCAGGACTCGGCGCCCTGCGTCCCCCGCTGCGTGCTCATCCACGACGCCTTCCCGTGGGGCGCCGACCACCGGCCCAACGTGCCGTGGGACGACACGGTCATCTACGAGCTGCATCTGCGCGGCTTCACCCAGCAGCATCCCGACATTCCCTCCGGGCTGCGCGGGACGTACGCCGGGCTCGCCCACCCGGCCGCGATCGACTACCTGCGCACGCTCGGCATCACCGCCGTCGAACTGCTGCCGATCCACCACTTCGTCTCCGAGCCGGAGCTGCAACGCCGCGGGATGCGCGACTACTGGGGCTACAACTCCATCGGGTTCTTCGCGCCGCACGAGGCGTACTCCTCGCGCAAAGGCAATCAGGTGCGCGAGTTCAAGGCCATGGTGCGCGCGCTGCACGCCGCGGGCATCGAGGTGATCCTCGACGTCGTCTACAACCACACCGCCGAGGGCGCACCGGACGGGCCCATGCTCTGCTTCCGGGGCATCGACAACGGCTCGTACTACCGGCTGGCCGACGGTGACCCGTCCAAGTACACCGACTACACCGGGTGCGGCAACACCTTCGATCCGCGCCGGCCGTTCCCGCTGCAGCTGATCACCGACTCGCTGCGGTACTGGATCACCGAGATGCACGTCGACGGGTTCCGATTCGACCTCGCCTCGGCACTGGCGCGCTCGCTGCACGACGTCGACAAGCTGTCGTCCTTCTTCGACACCATCCATCAGGATCCCCTTATCTCGCAGGTGAAACTCATCGCCGAGCCGTGGGACGTCGGCGCCGGCGGCTACCAGGTCGGCGAGTTTCCGCCGCTGTGGACGGAGTGGAACGGCAAGTATCGCGACACGGTGCGCTCGTTCTGGTCCTTCGGTGCCGACGGCGTCCGTGACCTCGCGTTCCGGCTCACCGGCTCGTCGGATCTATACAGCGACGACGGCCGGTTGCCGATCGCGTCGATCAACTTCGTCACCGCGCACGACGGGTTCACGATGCGTGACCTGGTGTCCTACGAGAACAAGCACAACGAGGCCAACGGCGAGAGTAATCGCGACGGCACCGACGACAACCGGGCCTACAACTGCGGCGCCGAGGGCGACCCCGCGCCGCCCGACGTTGCCGACCTCCGGCTGCGGCAGGCGCGCAACCTGCTGAGCACCCTGCTGCTGTCGACGGGTGCGCCGATGCTCGTGGCCGGTGACGAGCGGTGGCGCACGCAAGGCGGAAACAACAACGGGTACTGCCAGGACAACCCGGTGTCCTGGCTGGATTGGACATCGTCGCCGGAGTCCGAGGACCTGCTCGCGCTGGTGCGCAGACTGCTGGCGCTGCGGCGATCCGCGCCGGTGCTGCGGCAGCGGGCGTTCTTCGAAGGGCGTCCAGTGACCGGGGGCGACGGCTGCAAGGACCTCGCGTGGTTCCACCCCGCCGGGCGCGAGCTGTCCTCACAGGACTGGTTCGACAGCGGCCTGCGGTCGATCGGGATGTACCTCGACGGACGCGGCCTGCGCCATCGCGACGAGCGCGGCCAGGTGATCGTCGACGACTCGTACCTGCTGCTACTGCACGCGGGTGACCAGGCGGGTGTCTTCAGGTTGCCCGGAGCACCGTGGGCGGCGGGGTACGAGGTAGTCATCGACACTGCGCAGGTGGGTGGGGCGCCGGACGCCGGCGGCGGCGTGGTGGTTGCCGGTGCGGACCTGCCGCTCGGCGCGCGCACCTCGATGCTGCTCCGGGTGCAGCGCGGCTGACCGACAGCCCCACCCGTTGAGTGACCCTTCGCTTGACCTATCAATGGTGTAGACAAATCATCGACACACTGATCACGGACGAGAGGATCGCAGGTGCCCAGTGCCGCACCGCAGACGCCCCGTGAGCCGAAGTACTACCCGGTGAAGCGGCACCTGCTGGACAACATCGAGTCCCTCTCGCCGGGCAGTCCGGTGCCCACCGAGCGGGAGCTGTCGGCCGAGTTCGGCACCTCGCGCACGACGGTGCGGCAGGCGCTGCTCGAACTCGTCGCCGAGGGTCGGCTGGTGCGCAGGCAGGGCTCGGGCACCTACGTCGCCGAGCCCAAGATGACCTGGCCCCTGCACCTCACCAGCTTCACCGAGCAGGCCGCCGCGAACGGCTTCACCGCGTCCACGCAGCTGCTCTCGGCCGAGCGCATCCGCGCCGATGACGAGATTGCCGGCCGGCTCGGCATCGAGGTCGGCGCGGCGGTGTTCCGCATCGAACGGCTCCGCCTGGCCGACGAGTGCCCGATGGCCGTAGAGACCGCACACCTGTCGGCGACCCGGTTCCCCCAGCTCACCCGGCACCTGCGCCGCGAACCGTCGCTGTACGCCGTCCTCGGCGCGCGCTACGGCGTCGTGCCGGTCAGCGTCGAGGAGTCGATCTCGACCGCGCCCGCGTCGCCGCGCGAGTCGGCGTTGCTGAACACCGACACGGGCGCGCCGATGCTGGTGCTCGCCCGGCGCAGCTTCGATCAGTCCGGGGCGCCGGTCGAGTGGGTCACCAGCTGGTACCGCGGCGACCGCGTCACGTTCGTCGCGAACTTGATGCGGTCCGCACCATGACCGTCCTGCGCCACGCACGCGTCGTCACGCCAGGCGGTGTCCTCGCCGACGGGTGGGTGTCGATCGCGGGCGGACGCATTGCGGCTGTCGGCACTGGGACGCCACCGACCGGCGAAGGCACCCACACCGACCTCGGCGGCGCGTGGCTGCTGCCCGGCTTCATCGATCTGCACGTGCACGGCGGCGGCGGGCACGACGCAACCAGCTCGCCCGACGACATGGCCGCCGCGGTCGCCTTTCACCGCAGACACGGCACGACCCGCACGCTGGTCTCGCTGGTCACCGCACCGCTGGATGCCCTCGCCCGGCAGCTGGGCTGGGTAGCCGACCTGACCGCCGTCGGCCCGTCGCCGGCCGGGCACGTCCTCGGCGCGCATCTCGAGGGCCCGTTCCTGTCACCCGCCCGCTGCGGCGCCCAGAACACGGGCCACCTGCTGCTGCCGGACCCTGCCTCGTTCGCCGCGCTCGCCGCCGCCGCCCGCGGCACCCTGCGCAGCGTCACCGTCGCGCCCGAACTGCCCGGCGCGCTCGACCTGATCGGCGAGGTGCTCGCGGCCGGAGCAGTCGCCGCGATGGGCCACACCGACGCCGGGCACGCCGACGCCCAGGCGGCGATCGACGCCGGCGTAACGCTCGCGACCCACCTGTTCAATGGGATGCGGCCACTGCACCATCGCGAGCCTGGAGTCATCGCCGCGGCGCTCGCGGCAGACCTGGCCTGCGAGGTGATCAACGACGGCATCCACGTGCACCCGGTGATCACCACGCTGGTATCTCGCGTCCCCGGGCGCCTCGTGCTGATCACCGACGCGATCGACGCGGCCGGAGTCGGTGACGGCGACTATGTCCTGGGCGCCCAGGAGGTGCAGGTGCGCGACGGGCAGGCACGGCTTACGACGACCGGTTCGCTGGCAGGCAGCACGCTCACCATGGACGAGGCGGTGCGCAGGGCCGTAAGCGACAGCGGCCTGCCGATCGAGACAGCCTCGGCCGCGGCGTCGGGCAACCCGGCGCGGGTGCTCGGCATCGACGACAGCTGCGGCTCGATCACGTCCGGCCGCGACGCCGATCTGGTCGTGCTCGCCGACGACCTAGGAGTACTGCGCGTGATGGCGGCCGGGGCGTGGTGCGACGATCCCGGCCGAGCTCAGGCCGTCGCGACGACGCCCATCTCGGCCGGCGACGCGAGCAGATCGTTCTTGGGCAGCACGCGCACGGTGTAGCCGAACGGTCCGGTGCGCTGGAGCGGCACGTCGCCCTCGAAGCGGCTGGTTCCCTCGGTCAGTTCGACTGCCTTCAATGACACTGCGTCGATGTCGGTAAGCCGGTCGTCGGCGTCGACCGCGCCGTAGACGGCCTCGACGTCGACGTCGTTCGGCGAGAGCCCGTTGAGCGCAACCTCGGCGCGCAGGGTGAGCACGCTGCCGAGCTGGGAGTCGCCGCTGAGCTGCGAGTCGACGTGGAGAACGGCGACGCCCGGCCACGCCTCGAGCACGCCGGTGCGCCACTTCGCCAACGCCCGCGCGGCCGCGAAGTCGTCGGTCACCATCCCAGCCGCGGACCTCGCGGCCGGTGCGTAGAGGGTGCGGACGTAGTCGCTGACCATCCGCGAGGCGCGCACCTTCGGCCCGAGCGTCTTGAGCGTGTGCCGCACCATGTGCACCCATCGCGACGGCACGCCACTCGTGTCGCGGTCGTAGAAGCGTGGTGCCACGCGCGACTCGATGAGGTCGTACAGCGCGGTCGCTTCAAGGTCGTCGCGCCGGTCGGCGTCGGTGACGCCGTCGGCGGTTGGGATCGCCCAGCCGTTCTCGCCGTCGAAGAACTCGTCCCACCAGCCGTCCCGGATGGAAAGGTTCAGCGCGCCGTTCAGCGCCGCCTTCATGCCTGACGTGCCGCACGCCTCCAGCGGGCGCAGCGGGTTGTTCAGCCACACGTCGACGCCCCAGTAGAGGAAGCGCGCCATGCCGATGTCGTAGTCGGGCAGGAACGTGATGCGGTGCCGCACCGCCGGATCGTCTGAGAACTTCACCATCTGCGCGATCAGCTCCTTGCCGCTGTCGTCGGCTGGGTGGCTCTTGCCGGCGATGACGATCTGCACAGGCCGGTCGGGGTTCAGCAGCAGGGCGCGCAGGCGGTCCTCGTCTCGCAGCATCAGAGTCAGCCGCTTGTACGACGGCACGCGGCGTGCGAAGCCGATCGTCAGCACGTCGGGGTCGAAGGCCGACGCCGTCCAGCCCAGCTCGGCCTCGCTCATCCCGCGCTCCAGCGCGGACGCCTTGATGCGCCGGCGTATCTCGTCGACCAGCCGCTCGCGCAGGTCGCCCCGCACCCGCCACAGCTCGCCTTCGCCGACCTTGTCGAAGGCCCCCCATTCGCTGCCCTCGTCGAGGACTGCGGGACCGACCGCGCGCTCGAGGACCTCGAGGATGTCGAGGCTCATCCACGTCGACGTGTGCACGCCGTTGGTGACTGAGCCGATCGGCACCTCGCTGGTGTCGAACCCCGGCCACAGGTCTGCGAACATCTCGCGGCTGACGACGCCGTGCAGCAGCGAGACACCGTTCGCCCGCTGGGCTATGCGCAGCCCCATGTGAGCCATGTTGAAGATCGTGGTGTCCTCTTCGGCGCCGAGTCCAAGGATCCGCTCGATCGGGACACCGTCCAGGCCGATCAGGTGCGTCGCGACCAGCTCGCGCGCGAAACGGTCGATGCCGGCCGGCACCGGCGTGTGCGTGGTGAACACGGTGCCCGCGCGCACCACCTGCAACGCCTCGTCGAAGGTGAGGTCATTGCCGACGACGAGCTCGCGGATCCGCTCCACGCCGAGGAATCCGGCGTGCCCCTCGTTGGTATGAAAGACCTGCGGTGCGGGGGTCGCGGTGGCAGCGCAGTAGGCCCGGATCGCGCGCACGCCGCCGATGCCGAGCAGCAGTTCCTGCTCGAGGCGATGCTCCGTGCCGCCGCCGTAAAGCCGGTCGGTGATCTGGCGCGCCTCCCTGTCGTTCTCCTCGATGTCGCCGTCGAGCAGCAGCAGCGGCACGCGGCCGACCTGTGCCACCCAGACCTGCGCCCACAGGGTGCGCCCCTCGGGCAGCGCGAGATGGATCCGCACGGGCGCACCGTCGGCGTCGTGCAGCGCGCGGATCGGCAGGCCCTGCGGGTCGAGGGACGGGTAGTGCTCGAGCTGCCAGCCGTCGCGCGACAGGGACTGGCGGAAGTAGCCGGCCCCGTAAAGCAGGCCAACGCCGATGATCGGGACCCCGAGGTCGCTGGCGGCCTTGAGGTGGTCGCCGGCCAGGATGCCGAGGCCACCGGAGTACTGCGGCAGTACCTCGGTGATGCCGAACTCGGGCGAGAAGTACCCGATCATGGCTGGCAGGCTCGAATCGCTCGCCTGCTGGTCCTGGTACCAGCGCGGCTGAGTGAGGTAGTCGGTGAGATCGTCGTGGACGTCGTCGAGCCGGCGAAGGAACTTGCGGTCGCGGGCCAGCGCCGCGACCCTCTCGGCACTGACCTCGCCGAGCATCCGGCCCGGGTCGTGGCCGCACGCCTGCCACAGCGCGGGGTCGACCGAGTCGAGCAGATCGAGCGAATCGGGATGCCAGGACCATCGCAGGTTGTTGACGATCGCGCCGAGTTTGGTCAGTTCGGCCGGGAATTCCGCACGGACGACCAGCCGTCGTAGAGCCTTCACGGTCCGGACGCTAGCACCACCCGGAAAGGCTTACGGCGGCGAGCCGGCGCCGCGACTGGGAAGGTCAGCCCGCTCTGCGTCGTCATTGGCCCGACCGGTCATTGGGCCGCTGGTCCCCTGGGTACGGTGAGGGACGTGGTTGGACGCATCGGGCTCTCTGACGTCACTCCGGTCGTCGGTTCGACGGTGTCGGCCGAGTTCCCGGCGCGGGCCGTCGTCGGCGAGCCCGTGGCGCTGTCCGCGCTGGTGTTCCGCGAGGGGTACGACGCGGTTGGTGCCAGCGTCGTGCTGCGCGGCCCGGATCGGCGGGCAGCGCCGCCGCAGCGGATGACGCCAGGCGCTCCCGGCAGCGACCGCTGGCACGCCACCGTCGTTCCGGACCGCCCTGGCCGGTGGACGTTCACCGTCGAGGCGTGGAGCAACCCGTTCGCCACCTGGCATCATGCCGTCACCGCAAAGCTGGACGCCGGGCAGGGCAGCGAGGATCTCGCCAATGACCTCGAGACTGGCGCGCGCCTGTTCGAGCGGCTGACCAAGGCGCTACCGGCCGCCGAGCGGCCGCGGACGATGGCCGCGGCCCGCGCGCTGCGCGACACCAGCCTCGATGTCGCGCACCGCGTTGCGCCCGCACTCGACGCCTTCCTGCAGCGCCTGGTGCGTGAGCACCCGGTTCGCGAATTCGTCACGAAGTCACCCGCATACCCGCTGTGGGTGGACCGGCACCGAGCGCTGTTCGGTTCCTGGTACGAGTTCTTCCCGCGCTCCATCGGTGCCGAACTGGTCGGTGATCCGGTGACTCCGGCCCGTCCGGCTCGGCACGGAACCTTCACTGACGCCACCGAGCACCTCGACTACGTCGCGGCGCTCGGCTTCGACGTCGTCTACCTGCCGCCGATCCACCCGATCGGGGCGGTGAACCGCAAGGGTCCGAACAACACCCTCGTCGCCGCGTCGTGGGACGTCGGCTCGCCCTGGGCGATCGGTTCACCCGACGGTGGCCACGACGCGATCCACCCCGACCTCGGCACGATGGCCGACTTCACCGCGTTCGTGCGACGCGCCCGCGAGCTCGACCTCGAGGTTGCGCTGGACTTCGCGCTGCAGGCCGCCCCGGACCACCCGTGGGTGACCGCACATCCGGAGTGGTTCACGACGAAGCCCGACGCCACGATCGCCTACGCCGAGAACCCGCCGAAGAAGTACCAGGACATCTACCCGATCAACTTCGACAACGATGCCGCCGGTCTCTACGCCGAGTGCCTGCGCGTGATCGAGCATTGGATCGCGGCGGGCGTGACGATATTCCGCGTCGACAACCCGCACACCAAGCCGCTGAACTTCTGGCAGTGGCTGATCGCGGAGGTGAAGAAGGAGCACCCCGAGGTGCTGTTTCTCGCCGAGGCGTTCACCCGTCCGGCGATGATGCACGAGCTGGGCAAAATCGGATTCCACCAGAGTTATACCTACTTCACCTGGCGCACGACGAAGAAGGAGCTCGAGACCTACGCCCGCGAGCTAGTCGAGGCCGCCGACCACATGCGTCCGAACTTCTTCGTGAACACCCCGGACATCCTGCACGACTACCTGGTGCACGGCGGGCCGGCAGCGTTCGCGATCCGCGCGGTCCTCGCCTCGATGCTGTCGCCGACCTGGGGCGTTTACTCCGGCTACGAGCTCTTCGAGCACCTCAACGCCAAACCGGGCAGCGAGGAGTACCTCGACTCGGAGAAGTATCAGTTACGCCCGCGTGACTTTGCTGCGGCCGTCGCCGACGGGCGGTCGCTGGCGCCGTTGCTCGCGAGGCTGAACCAGATCCGCCGCGGGCATCCGGCGCTGCAGCAGCTACGCAACCTCAAGATCCATCGGGTCGACAACGACGAACTCATCGCGTTCAGCAAGCGCGACGCTGCCACGGGCGACACCGTGCTCGTTGTCTGCACCGTCAATCCGCACCACGCCCTCGAAGGGACGACGGCGCTGGATCTGCCGGCCCTCGGGATCGGTTGGGACGAGGGCTTCAGCGTGCACGACCTGCTCAACGGCGCCGAGTACGAGTGGGGCGTGCACAACTACGTCCGCCTCGACCCATACACCCAACCGGCCCACATCTTCCATGTGCAGCCGCGATCTTGATGCCTAGGAAGGTTGAGTGACCCAAACGTCTCTGCAGGACGCTCCGAGCGCAGGAGAGCACCGCGACCCGGACTGGTTCAAACGGGCCGTTTTCTACGAAGTGCTGGTGCGCGGTTTCGCCGACTCCAACGGCGACGGCACCGGCGACCTGCGCGGGCTTGCCGACAAGCTCGACTATCTGCAATGGCTCGGCGTCGACTGCCTGTGGCTGCCGCCGTTCTACCCGTCGCCGCTGCGCGACGGCGGCTACGACGTGAGCGACTTCACCGGCGTCCTGCCCGAGTTCGGCACGATCGACGATTTCACGCAGTTCCTCGAGGCGGCCCACGCGCGGGGCATCCGAGTGATAGTCGACTTCGTCATGAACCACACCTCGGACGCCCACCCGTGGTTCCAGGCCTCCCGCAGCGATCCGGACGGCGAGTACGGGGATTTCTACGTCTGGAACGACGACGACTCCCGCTACCCCGAGGCGCGCGTCATCTTCGTCGACACCGAACCGTCCAACTGGACGTGGGACCCGGTCCGCAAGCAGTACTTCTGGCACCGCTTCTTCAGCCACCAACCCGACCTCAACTTCGACTCCCCCGGCGTGCAGCAGGCGATCATCGACGCGCTGCGGTTCTGGCTCGACATCGGC
Organism: Jatrophihabitantaceae bacterium; assembly: GCA_036833255.1. Taxonomy (GTDB): domain Bacteria; phylum Actinomycetota; class Actinomycetes; order Mycobacteriales; family Jatrophihabitantaceae; genus QHCC01. Next base: position 13,791 of record DAITQD010000004.1, on the reverse strand, counting down.
ATCGACGGCTTCCGGCTCGACGCCGTCCCCTACCTCTTCGTGCGCGACGGCACGAACTGCGAGAATCTCCCCGAGACCCACGAGTTCCTCAGGCGGGTGCGCAAGGAGGTCGACCGCGACTATCCCGACCGCGTCCTGCTCTGCGAGGCCAACCAGTGGCCCGCCGACGTCGTCGAGTACTTCGGCGACGCGGCCGGCGGCGGCGACGAGTGCCACATGGCGTTCCACTTCCCGGTCATGCCGCGCATCTTCATGGCCGTGCGGCGCGAGTCGCGCTACCCGATCTCGGAGATCATGGCGCAGACTCCCGCCATCCCCCACAACTGCCAATGGGGCATCTTCCTGCGCAACCACGACGAACTGACCCTCGAGATGGTCTCCGACGCCGAACGCGACTACATGTGGGGCGAGTACGCGAAGGACCCGAGGATGAAGGCCAACATCGGCATCCGTCGCCGGCTCGCCCCGCTGCTCGAGAACGACGTCAACCAGATCGAGCTGTTCACCGCGCTGCTCCTGTCGCTGCCCGGCTCGCCGGTCCTCTACTACGGCGACGAGATCGGGATGGGTGACAACATCTGGCTCGGCGACCGCGACGGCGTGCGCACCCCGATGCAGTGGACGCCCGACCGCAACTCCGGATTCTCGACGTGCGACCCCGGGCGCCTGTACCTGCCGGTGAACATGGACTCGATATACGGCTTCCAGGTCACCAATGTCGAGTCGCAGACCCGCAACACCTCCTCGCTGCTGCACTGGACGCGACGGATGGTGCAGATGCGCAAGGCCAACCCGGCGTTCGGCCTGGGTACGTTCACCGATATCGGGGGTAGCAATCCCTCTGTGCTGAGTTTCGTGCGCGAGTTCGGTGACGACTTCGTGCTCTGCGTCAACAACCTGTCGCGCTTCGCCCAGCCCGTCGAGCTGGACCTACGGGCGTGGCAGGGCGTCGAGCCGATCGAGCTGCTCGGCGGCACCCACTTCCCAGCGATCGGCGAACTGCCCTACCTGTTGACGCTGGCCGGTCACGGTTTCTACTGGCTGCGCATCCCCCGCAACCCCCAGCCGAGCATCGAACCCGCGGCCGCCGGCGACAAACCCGCAAGCGAGGTGCTCGCGTGATCACCAGCGCTCAACTCCAGCCGCTCGTCCAGCGCTGGCTGCCGACGCAACGCTGGTTCGCGGGCAAGGGCCGCGACGCTACGGTGGACGTGGCGCTGCTCGCCGTGCTGAGCGCCGGGCCACCCGAGGTGTCGATCTGGACCGCCCACGTGAGTTACGACGACGGCGTCGGCGGTGGCGCCGCGGAGACCTACCAGCTGCCTCTGGTCGTGCGCGACGAGCCGGTCGACAGCCTCGAGCACGTCCTGCTCGGCACCCTGGACGGCGAGCGACCGCAGTGGATCTATGACGCCCTGCACGACAAGGACGTCACGCGGGCATGGCTCGAGGGCATCCGGCACGCCTCGAGCGACGGCCCGGTGCGCTTCACCCGCAACGTCGAGGCCGACGACGTCCCGCAGTACGAGCCGAGTTTGGTGCTCACCGCCGAGCAGTCCAACACGTCGCTGATGTACGGCGACGTCGCCCTTCTCAAGGTGTTCCGGCGCTTGCAGGCCGGCGTCAACCCCGACATCGAGATCCACGCCGCCCTCGGCGAACGCGGCGCCCAGCACGTGGCGCGCCTGTTCGGCTCGGTGGAGACAGACCTCGACGGCGCACCTTGCGCACTTGCGATGCTGCAGGAATACCTCACCACCGCCACCGACGGCTGGGAGCTCGCGAAGATCAGCGTGCGCGACTTGATGGCTGAGGCCGATCTGCACGCCGACGAGGCGGGCGGGGACTTCGCTGCCGAGGCCGAGCGACTCGGGGCCGCGATCGCCGAGACGCACGCCGATCTCGCGGCGGCATTCGGCGAGAGGACCGCCGAGCCCGGCGAGTTCGCCGCTCGGGTCGCGAGCATGCACGCCCGCCTCGAGTACGCAGTGGGCGCCGTGCCGCAACTCGCGGAACTGGCCGACGGGCTGCGCGCCACGCTGGGCGCGCTCGCGTCGATCGGTAGGCCGGTGACGCTGCAGCGCATCCACGGCGACCTGCATCTGGGCCAGGCGCTGCGCACGGTGCGCCGCTGGGTGATCATCGACTTCGAGGGCGAGCCGATGGCCAACCTCGCCGCCCGCCGCAATCCCGACTCGCCGCTGCGCGACATCGCCGGCATGCTGCGCTCCTTCGAGTACGCCGGCCACTATCGGGTCATCGAGATGCGCGCGGACGCCCAATTGGCCTACCGCGCCGAAGAATGGACGAAGCGTAATCGCGACGCGTTCTGCGACGGGTACGCCGCTGCGGCCGGGCACGACCCTCGCGCGCAGGCCGCGCTGCTGCGCGCGTTCGAGGCCGACAAGGCCATTTACGAGGCCGTGTACGAGGCCCGTAACCGGCCGAGTTGGCTGCCCATCCCGCTGGCCTCCCTGGCCCGGCTCGCCGCCACGGAGGCACAACCATGACCGAGACGATCAAGCCGGCTGAGCTCGACCGGCTTGTCGCCGGCGCCCACCACAACCCGCATGGCATCCTCGGCGCGCACCCGACCGCTGACGGCCGCACGATCATCCGCACGCTGCGCCCGGAGGCCCAGGCCGTGGACGCCATCGCCGGGAAGACCCGCGCTGCCTTGCATCGCGTGCACGACGGCGGTGTCTTCGAGGGCGTGCTCAGCGGTGCCCTCACCGACTACCGCCTCGCCGTGGATTACGGCGAGCACACCGTGACGGTCGATGATCCATACCGCTGGCTGCCGACCCTCGGCGATGTCGACCTGCATCTGATCGGCGAGGGACGCCACGAGAACCTCTGGCAGGTGCTCGGCGCCCATGTCCGCAGTTACGACACCCCCGGTGGCCCGGTCACCGGAACGTCGTTTGCCGTGTGGGCGCCGAAGGCGCGGGGCGTGCGCATCGTCGGCGACTTCGACGAGTGGTCCGGGCGCGCGCTGCCGATGCGGGCGCTCGGCTCGTCGGGGGTCTGGGAGCTGTTCGTCCCCGACGTCGGCGACGGGTGCCGCTACAAGTTCGCCGTCCTCGGTGCCGACAGGCATTGGCGCGACAAGGCCGATCCGATGGCATTCGCCACCGAGGTGCCGCCGGCGACCGCGTCGATCGTGCACACGCCCGCCTACGAGTGGGGCGACGCCGCATGGCTGGAGCGTCGGGCCCGCACGCAGTGGCACGCCGCCCCGATGTCGATATACGAGGTACACCTCGGTTCGTGGCGACTCGGTCTGTCCTATCGCGATCTTGCCGAGCAACTGGTCGCGCATATCCTCGAGACGGGCTTCACCCATGTCGAGCTCCTGCCGGTCGCCGAGCATCCCTTCGGCGGCTCGTGGGGCTACCAGGTGTCCTCCTATTACGCACCGTCCGCACGCTTCGGCAGCCCCGACGAGTTTCGCCACCTCGTCGACGCACTGCACCTCGCCGGCATCGGCGTCATCGTGGACTGGGTGCCGGCGCACTTCCCGAAGGACGCGTGGGCGCTGGCCCGCTTCGACGGCACGCCGCTGTACGAGCACGCCGACCCGCGCCGCGGCGAGCAGCCCGACTGGGGCACCTACGTGTTCGACTTCGGCCGCACCGAGGTGCGCAACTTCCTCGTCGCGAACGCGCTGTTCTGGCTCGAGGAGTTCCATGTCGACGGCCTGCGCGTGGACGCGGTGGCCTCGATGCTCTACCTCGACTACTCGCGCGAGGACGGCGAGTGGGAACCGAATATCTACGGCGGCCGCGAGAACCTCGAGGCGGTCGCGTTCCTGCAGGAGATGAACGCGACCGTCTACAAGCGCGTGCCTGGTGCGGTGACGATCGCCGAGGAGTCGACGTCCTGGCCGGGCGTTACCCGCTCCACTCACCTCGGCGGGCTGGGTTTCGGCTTCAAGTGGGACATGGGCTGGATGCACGACACGCTCAGCTATATCGCCCACCAACCGGTGCACCGCCAGTGGCACCACAACGAGCTGACGTTCTCCATGATGTACGCCTACTCCGAGAGCTTCGTGCTGCCGCTGTCGCACGACGAGGTGGTGCACGGCAAGGGTTCGCTGCTGAACAAGATCCCGGGCGACCGGTGGCAGCAGATGGCGACGCTGCGCACGCTCTACGCCTATATGTGGGCGCACCCGGGCAAGCAGTTGGTGTTCATGGGCCAGGAGTTCGCGCAGGGCGCCGAATGGGCCGAGGGCCGCTCGTTGGACTGGTGGCTGCTCGAGGCGCCCGACCACCGCGGCGTCGCGCGCCTCGTGGGCGACCTCAATCGCATCTACACCGAGACGGCCGCGCTGTGGTCGCGCGACACGACGCCTGACGGGTTCCACTGGATCGACGCCAACGACGCGGCCGGCAACGTCTACTCCTTCCTGCGCTTCGGCGACGACGGCTCGATCATCGCCTGCATCGCCAACTTCGCGTCCGTCCCGCATGAGGGTTACCGGATCGGCCTGCCACGAGCCGGGCGATGGGATGAGGTCATCAATACCGACGCCGAGCTCTACTTCGGCTCCGGGGTGGGCAACTTCGGCGGCGTCGAGGCGGTCGAGGAGCCGTGGCACGCCCAGCCCGCCTCGGCCACCCTGCGCGTCCCGCCGCTCGGTGCCCTCTGGCTGCGTTTCAACGGCGAGTAGCCCCGCCTTTGACCCCGCCATCGTCGCTCAGACCGCGTCGCAGCGACGCTCCCGGGGTCAAAGGCGGGGAATGATGGCTGCGGACGACGCGTTGAGACGCCGTACAGTTGAACTTGCAACTATGTAGGAGGTAGCCATGCCTGCCGTCACGGCCGACACGCTGACCCTGCCGCGTATCCCAGCGGCCACGCTGGGCGACACCGAGCGCCCCGTCCGAGCGGTCACCACCGGCCCGAAGGGCCACGAGGGCGAGGGCTTCCCGGTCGTGCGCGCGTTCGCGGGCGTCTCGACTGGAGACCTCGACCCGTTCGTCCACATGGACCAGATGGGCGAGGTCGACTACGCACCGGGAGAACCGAAGGGCACCAGCTGGCACCCCCACCGCGGCTTCGAGACCGTTACCTACATGATCGACGGCACGTTCGAGCACCAGGATTCCCACGGTGGCGGCGGCGTGATCAACAACGGTGCGACGCAGTGGATGACGGCCGGCGCGGGCATCCTGCACATCGAGACCCCGCCCGAGGAACTGGTCGTCTCCGGCGGCCTGTTCCACGGCCTGCAGCTGTGGGTGAACCTGCCCGCCAAGGACAAGTTCGCGGCCCCTGCGTACCAGAGCATCGAGGGCGGCGACTCCACCCTGGTCGCGTCCGCCGACGGCGGAGCCCTCCTGCGCATCATCGCCGGTGCGATCGGCGGCCACACCGGCCCGGGCGCGACGCACACGCCGATCACCATGGCCCACGCCACCGTGCAACCGGGCAGCCAGGTCTCCCTGCCGTGGCAGCCGCAGTACAACGCGCTCGCCTACGTGCTCTCGGGCAATGGCACCGTCGGGCCGGACGCCCGTCCGATCCACGGTGGCCAGCTCGCAGTGTTCGGTGCCGGCGACCGGGTCACCCTTGCCGCGGCTACGAATCAGGACTCCAACCGTCCCGCGCTCGAGGTCGTCCTGCTCGGTGGGCAGCCGATTCGCGAGCCGGTGGCGCACTACGGGCCGTTCGTCATGAATACCAAGGAAGAGCTGATCCAGGCCATCGAGGACTACCAGTCCGGGCGCCTGGGCGTCATCCCGGACGGTGCGCTCATGCCGCACACCGTCAACTGATACCGATGGTGGATTAGAAGAGCACGCGCGCGAGCTCGCGCCGCGCAGGTGCGACGCGCGGGTCGTCGGCGCCGAGCAGCTCGAAGTACTCGACCAGCCGCTCGCGCACCGCGTCACGCTCCTCGGCACTGGTGCGCCTAAGCACGGCCAGCAGGCGGGCGAACGCCGCGTCGGCGTCGTTGCCGGCGAACGCGAAGTCCGCCGCCGCAAGCTGGGCCTCGAGATCCCCCGGCGCGGCGTCCGCGCGGGCGACCAGGCCTGGGTCGTGCGACTCGATCCGTTCGAACAGGCGCACCTGCCGCAGTGCCAGGGCTGCGTCGGGGTTCGCGGGCTCGGCGTCGAGAATCGCCTGATAGCGCTGGGCAGCCAGCGCGTAGTCGCCTTCCTGCAGCGCATCCTCGGCCGCAACGAAGCGCGGGTCATCCGGTTCCTCGGCCACCTCGGGCGGCGGCTGGTTCTCGGTGGCCGGCGCCGGACCGCCCGCGGTTAGTCCGGCCTCCCGACCCGCTTGCTGCACCGCCACGATGAACTCACGCAGTTGGTCCTCGGGCAGCGCGCCCTGGAAGCCCGGCACGAGCTGACCCCCCAGGACGGCGAACACCGTCGGGACGGCCTGTACCTGCAGCGCCTGCGCGATGCCCGGGTTGGCGTCGACATCGACCCGGGCCAGGATCCAGGACCCGTTGCCCTCGAGCGCCAACCGCTCGAGCAGCGGCGAGAGTTGCTCGCTCGCGACGCTGCGCGCGGCGGACAGCTCGACAAGTACCGGCAGCTGGAAGGAGCGGTCGAGCACCTCGGTCTGGAAGCTCTCCTCGGTGACGTCAACGACATACTGCCCGGCACCAAGGGCCGGCGCCTCGGCAGCGCGGGCCGCCGCCTCGGCGCGGGCCTGCACCGCAGCGAGATCGACCGCTCCGGCCATCGCGGAGGTGAGGGCTGGGCTCGGCGGGGCAGGGCGGCGGGGAGCACCAGGTTGCATGGGATCAGCCTTCCAGACGTTGACATGCGCCGTGCGGCCGGTGAGGGTCTGCCCGTGACGGTTCATATCGATCGCGCAGACGCGGTGTGGACGGTCGTGCTCGACCGCCCCGATGTTCGCAATGCCGTGGACGGCCCGACGGCCCACGCACTAGCCGACGCGTTCGGAGAATTCGACGCCGACCCCTCGGCGCGGGTGGCCGTGCTCTGGGGAGCCGGCGGAACGTTCTGCGCCGGCGCGGACCTGCACTCGATGTCCAACCCGCTCGACCCCGACCTCAGCGCGGACGGCCCGATGGGGCCTAGCCGGATGGCCCTGGACAAGCCGGTCATCGCCGCGGTCAGCGGCTTCGCGGTTGCCGGTGGCCTTGAGCTCGCGCTGTGGTGCGACCTGCGCGTCCTTGAGTCCGACGCCGTCCTGGGTGTCTTCTGCCGGCGCTGGGGTGTGCCGTTGATCGACGGCGGCACGGTGCGCCTGCCGCGCATCATCGGTGCCGGTCGCGCCCTCGACCTGATCCTCACCGGCCGCCCGGTCGCCGCAGACGAGGCGCTCGCCATCGGCCTGGCCAATCGTGTCGTCGCACCCGGCGAGGCCCGCTCGGCGGCCGAGGCGCTGGCCGCCGAGATCGCCCGCTTCCCGCAGGCCTGCCTGCGCTCGGACCGGCGCTCGGTCTACGACGCGTTCGGTGCCGACGAGCGCGCTGCGCTGGCGAGGGAGTTCGCGCACGGACGCGGGGTGCGCGACGATGCGGCCGCGGGGGCGGCACGATTCTCAGCCGGTGCCGGCCGAGGCGGCAGCGTCGACTAAGAGTCGCGCTTCTCGGCCCCACGAAGACGCTTGCGGAGCAGCACCAGCAACCACCGCGCGAAGTCGAGGTGCCGCTGGTATCAGGGCGTGCTGCGGGCGAGCGCCGCGGGGACGTCCGGCATCGCGGTCCTGCTCGCGGCGGCGCGGTCGAGCAGCGGGCCCGCGCGCAGCTTCTGGGCGATCGTGCAGGCTTCGTCGATCAGCGGGTCAATGTCGGTTAACTCGCCGATGGCGATGCGGTGTTCGGCGCGGTCGAGTAGTGCGTGCGCGAGGTGATATGGGCTCGCGACCTCGCGCAGTTCCGCGATCGCCACGGCGAGGTCACTATCGGCGTCGGTGGCACCGCGCGCGGCGCGCAGGCGGGCGTGGGCGAGGGTGCGTTCGGCGCGCAGGATGAGCGGCAGGTGCCCTACCGGGTGGCCGTCGAGCGTGGCGATCAGGTCCTCGACCGCGGCGGTGTCGCCGACGAGGAACGCCGATCGGCTGGCCAGCGGCCACGCCCAGCAGATGCACTCGTGGGTCATGCCGAGTGCGTCGGTGTAGCCGAGGACGCCGCGCGCGTGGCGCAGTGCCTCGGCGGGCCGGCCGAACGCCGCGGCGATGAAGGCGTCGGTGGTCATGGCGACACCGAGATCCTGCGGATCGTCGGACGCGCGAAAACGCGGAAGAACGGAAAGTGCGGTGGCGGTGGCGGTCTCGGCATCGCCGCGCAGGGCGGCTAGCAGCGACAGGGTCGGCTGCGAGAATTCGTCGTCCAGGCCGTCGGCTTGCATCGCTTCGGCGAGCACGGCGTCGGCTTCGTCCCAATCACCGGCCGCGAGCGTCGCGACCACGAGATTGTGGACCGCGACGGCCAGGTTCCCGCGAGCGCCGATCCGCCGGGCGTGCTCGCAGGCGGCGCGCGCGGCGGCAGCAGCGGCCGCCGGATCGGCCGCCAGGAGAGCGCCCGACAGGTTCAGCAGCGCCCGCGCCCAGGTGGCACTGTCACCGGCCCGCTCGGCGAGCCGCGCCGCGTACTCCAGGTTGGCGATCGCCTGAACATTCCGGTTGGAGAACAGGTAGCCGATTCCGCGGACGATTAGCAGGTTGGCGAGCACCGGGGCGGGGACGTCGAGAGCCTGGCCGAGGGTGAGAGCGTCGTCGCTGAGATCTTCGCCGGCCTGCCGGCCGGCGAAGATGTCCAGGGCGGCGAGCTCGCCCAGCGCGATCACGGTGTCGCCGTCGGGGTCGGGACGCAGCACGGCGAGCGCCGCGGTGAGGGTCTCGCGGGCATCGGCGTGCCGGCCGAGAGAGCGCTGCGCCCGGCCCGCCGCGGACTGGGCGCGTGCCGCTGCGCGCACCTGTCCGTGCGTGGTGTAGAGCACACGGGCGCGCTCGGCATTGCGGATGGCCTCGGCGAGGGCCCCGGCACGGTCGTCCGCGCCGGCGGCGCGCTCCCACAACGCGGCAGCGTCCAGTGCGCCGGCCTGCCCGCCGATCTGCTCGGTCAGCTCGGCCGCCTCGGCGAACGTCTCACCCGCCCGCGCCGGCGCCCCGGAGCGTTCGGCCCGCTCGCCGGCCCGGATCAGGGCCGCCACCGCCTCGGCCCGGATCTCCGCAGCGTCGGGGTCGTCGGGCACCGCCGCCAGGGCGTCGAGGTAGTGCCGGGCGACCACGTCCATCACCTCGTCACCTCCGCCGGCGAAGGTGGCCCGCAGGTGCGCGGCGACCGCGAGGTGGCGCGCCTTGCGGTCCCGGCGCGACAGCGTGTCGTAGGCGACCTGACGCAGCATGTTCTGGCTGAAGTGATAGGCCCCGCGTTGCGGTGAGAGCCGGTCCGCGGAGATCTCGAACACCCCCCGGTGCAGCAACTCACCCAGCGCCGTCTCGACCCGATCGCCCGGGCGCCCGGACACCGCGACCAGCGCTTCGGCGGGGAACGAGGTGCCCAGCACCGCCGCATCGGCGACCAGCGAGCGCAGCTCCGGGTCCAGCGCGTCCAGACGGGCCGCGAGAAGAGCGTGCAGACTGTCCGGTACCGACAGCGCCCCGACGTCGCCGACGAGGCGGTACACCCCCTCGATCGGCACCACGACGTCGCGGTCGATCAGCGAACGCACCGTCTCCACTGCGAACAGCGCATTACCCTGCGCCTGCCCGGCGATCGCCGCCACCGCGGCGGGCGGCATACCCGGCACCAGCGCCCCGACCAGCACATCCATCGAGCGGGCATCGAGCGGATCGAGGGTCAACGCCGTACGGTTACGCCCCGAACCCCAACCCGGGCGCTGCTCGTCCAACTCCGGGCGCGCGAACATCAGAACGTAGATCGGGGCGCTGCGGGCCCAGTCGATCAGATGATCCAGGAAATCCAACAGCGCCGGATCGGCGTACTGGGCATCCTCGACCAACAACACCACCGGGCTGGTCTCGGCGAGCCGCTCGAAGAACAACCGCCAGCCCGCGAACAGCTCCTCACGGCTCAACGGCGCGTCGCTGTCGCCGGGATAGGCGACGCCCAGCAGCCGGCCCAGCCGCGGGCCCACATAGGCCCGCTCGACCGGGTCGGGCACGAACCCGGGCAGTCCGCCGGCCAGCTTGGCCGCAGCGACCTGCAGCGCGTCTTCCTCGGCGATCCCGAAACGCTGACGCACGATCTCGGCCAACGCCCAGAACACCACCCCCTCCCCGTAGGAAAGGCACCGGCCCCGATGCCACAACGTCGTCCCGGCCAGGCCGTCGATGTACTTCTCGAACTCCCAACCCAGGCGCGACTTACCCACCCCGGCCGGCCCGCTCACCACGACCAGGCGTGGCGTGCGGCGTTCGGCGGTGGCGTGGAACAGCTCCTTCACGGTGCGCAGCTCCACGTCGCGCCCGGTCAGCGGCGCCTCCAGCCCGTCGATACGCTGCGCACCACCGACACCGGACAGCACCCGCGTCGCCCGCCACAGCTGGGTCGAGTCGCTTTTGCCCTTCAACTCGTGCTCGCCGGCGTCGGTGAACCCGATCGCCGCGCCCGCCAGCCGCTGCGTCGCACCATCGACCCACACGGACCCGGGTTCCGCCGCGGCCTGCACCCGCGCCGCCGTGTTCACCGCATCGCCGGCCACCATCCCCTCCGTGCTCGCCCCCAGCGTGACCGCTACCTCCCCGGTCACGACACCCGCGCGCAGGGCCAGGCCCGCGGCGTCGACGTCGGCGCCCAGTGCCGCCACTGCGGCGACCAGGTCGAGCGCCGCCCGAACCGATCGCTCAGCGTCGCCTTCGGTGGCGACCGGGGTACCCCACACGGCCATCACCGCGTCCCCGATGAACTTCTCCACGACCCCGCCATAACGCGCGATCACGGTCCGAGCCGTCTCGAAGTACTGCGACAGCAACTCCCGGACCTGTTCCGGATCGCGCGACTCCGACAGCGGCGTGAACCCGACCAGATCAGCGAACAGCACCGAACACACCCGACGCTCCGCGACCGGCGGCGGCGCAGCCGGCTCGGCGGCGGGCCTAGCCCCGAGTGTGTGCCCACACGAACCGCAGAACCGCTGATCGGGCGCGGAGGCCGTCCCGCACGACGGGCAGACCACCGACAGGGGCACGCCACAGGACGAGCAGAAGCGATGATCCGGCGGATTCGCCGCCCCGCAACCCCCGCATACCAGCACGGACGGATCCTATAGAACCGGGGAGCGTTCGAGCGGTTTCGCGAGCGGACGGATCGATCCCCTGAACTCGCGTCCCGTC
>DAITQD010000004.1:0-2396 GCA_036833255.1 Jatrophihabitantaceae bacterium | reverse complement strand
CGTCGACGGCGCCCTGGTCGCGTGCCGACCGCCGGTCGATGACCAGCGCGCGCTGCGCGAGCTCGACCTCGTGCGACACGCGCAGGATTTCCATCTTGTCGCCGACGTCGCCAGTGAGGGTGTTGACGCCGACGACCCGCTTGTCACCCTTCTCCACTGCGACCTGGTAGGCGAACGCGGAGTCGGCGATCTCGCCGATGAACCAGCCGTCCTCGATGCCGCGCAGCAGCCCGGCTGTGATGGAGCGATCGTGCCCAAGTTCCTTGATCCGCGCGAAGATCTTCTCGGCCTCGGCTTCCATCTTGTCGGTGAGCGCCTCGACGTACCAGGAGCCGCCGAGCGGGTCGGCGACGTTGAGCACGCCGGTCTCCTCGGCGATGACCTGCTGGGTGCGCAACGCGATCTGTGCCGACTTCTCGGTCGGCAGTGCCAGCACCTCGTCGAGGGCGTTGGTGTGCAGCGAGTTCGTGCCCGCGAGGATCGCCGCCATCGCTTCGACGGCCGTGCGGACGATGTTGTTGTCCGGCTGCTGCGCGGTGAGCGAGACGCCCGCGGTCTGGGTGTGGAACCGCAGCGACAGCGCTTTGTCGGTCGTTGCGCCGTAGACGTCGCGCAGCCAGCGGGCCCAGATGCGACGGGCCGCACGCAGCTTGGCGATCTCCTCGAAGAAGTCGATGTGCGCGTCGAAGAAAAACGACAGGCCCGGGGCGAACTGCTCGATATCCAGGCCGCGCGAGAGCCCGAGCTCGACGTAGCCGAAGCCGTCGGCGAGCGTGAACGCCAGCTCCTGTACGGCCGTCGCACCGGCCTCGCGGATGTGGTAGCCGGATACGGACACGGGCTTATATCCCGGAATTGCGGTGTCGTCAGCCGTGACGTACTCCATCAGGTCGCCGATCAGCTTCAGGTGCCCCTGCGGAAGGTAGATCCACTCCTTCTGGGCGATGTACTCCTTGAAGATGTCGGTCTGCAGCGTGCCGTTGAGCTTGCTGGTGTCGGCACCTTGTCGCTCGGCCGCGACCACGTACATGCAGAACACCGCTACGGCCGGCCCCGAGATCGTCATCGACGTGGTGGTGGCGGCGAGGTCGATGCCCTCGAACAGCACATCCATATCAGCGGCGGAGTCGATGGCGACACCGCAGTGGCCGACCTCGCCGAGCGCCCGCGCATCGTCGGAGTCGCGGCCCATCAGCGTCGGCATGTCGAAGGCGACGGACAGCCCGCCGCCACCCTCGGCCAGGATCATCTTGTAGCGCTCGTTGGTCTGCTTCGCGTTTCCGAAACCTGCGAACTGCCGGATCGTCCACGGCTTGCCGCGGTAGCCGCTGGGATGGATGCCGCGGGTGAACGGGTACTCCCCCGGCCAGCCGATGCGCTCCATGCGGTCGTCGGCGCCGGTGGGTCCGTAGAGCGGGTCGACCTGCGCACCAGACAAGGTGGTGTAGTCCCGTTCGCTCGTGCGCGCGGCGTCGTAACGCGCCTGCCAGCGGGCCCGGCCTTCGGCGTTCTGCTCAGCGTCCACGAAATCGACCTCACGGAGATGTCTCGACAGGATGGCACCACCAATTTACTAGGACGTCCTAGTAAATTGCCAGCCGGCAGTCAGCGAAGCTCTGTGAGATGCGCCTCGATGCGAGCGAGTTGTGCCTGCAATCGTTCCACGTCGCCCTTTGTCGCGCCCTGCTCGTCGGCCCTGAGGGTGAGGATCAGTTGCCCGCTCGGGTCCAGCACGCCGGACTCGACCTGGGCGACGTCGTCGCCGTTCTGCAGGCGAACCGCGTGGTCGAGTTCGTGGCGGCGCAGTCCGATCCGCCGGGCTGCGCGCTCGACGACGTTTCCGTGCTCGATCACGGCGGTGTCGGACCCGTCGATGATCCGCGACATGCGGTCGCTGGCCACGGCCGCGCGGTTGACCGTGAAGTTGATCGCAACCAGGGTGACCGCGCCGATGGCTCCCCCGACCAGACTGTTGTCACTGCCGATGACGGCGTTCTGCACCACGTTGGACAGCAGCACCATGACGACGATGTCCAGGGTGTTCAGACCGGACAGCCCGCGCTTGCCGGTGGCTCGCAGCAGCAGCGCGATCAGGGCGTAGACGAGTACCGTCCGGATGATCTTCTCGGCGAACGGGATCTGCTGGGCGAACATGTCGTGCCACATGGCGCGCTCCGATCAAGCGACGGATCCGGGTGATCCGGAGGCTAGCCGCGAACCAGCGCCAACTCCTGTCACCAGCCAGTCGTGGCGCGGCGTCAGTCGACGAAATCGTCGGCGTCGCGCCGCAGCCGCCGCAACACGGTGAATACCGCCCCCAGGTCCGCAAGGCCGAAGCAGGACATGCCGAACCGGGCGGCGTTGAACGCTTCCGTCGCCTTGTGCGCCACCTCGCG
>DAITQD010000003.1:0-48325 GCA_036833255.1 Jatrophihabitantaceae bacterium | reverse complement strand
GTGCCAACCCGGGCCAGCCGGCGACGACCGGATCGTCGTCCCAGCCGACGTTCACAGGACCTTGAGCACCTAGGGCAACGCGAGCTGGCGCTTGCCGAGCACCACGATGCCGCCGTCGGAAACGTGATAGCGCTGGCGGTCCAGCTCGGGTTCGACGCCGATGTGCGCGCCCTCCGGCACGACGACGTCCTTGTCGAGAATCGCCCGACGCACCACGGCTCCCCGCCCGATTTGCACACCGTCCATGAGCACCGAGCCCTCGACGTACGCACCGGCGTGCAGGCGTACATTCGGCGAGATCACGCTGTGCCGCACCGTCGCGCCGGCGATGATCGTGCCCGCACCGACGATCGACTCCTGCGCGATGCCGCCCTCGATGAACTTGGCCGGTGGCAGCTGCGGGTGGTAGGTGTAGATCGGCCACTGTTGGTTGTAGAGGTTGAAGATCGGGTGGACGGCCACCAGGTCCGATTGTGCGTCGTAGTACGCGTCCAGCGTCCCGACATCGCGCCAGTACCCACGGTCACGCTCCTCGGCGCCGGGCACGTCGTTGTCGGCGAAGTCGTACACGAACGCGTTGCCTTGCTTGACCATCATCGGCATCATGCTGGCGCCCATGTCGTGCACGGAGCCCTCATCGTCGGCGTCCTGCTTGAGCGTCTTGAGCAGGGCCTCGGTCGTGAAGACGTAGTTGCCCATCGAGGCGTAGCTCTCCTCCGGGCTGTCAGGCAGACCGGGCGGATCCGCCGGTTTTTCCAAGAAGTCGACGACCCGCTTGTCCGGGTCGGAATCGATGACGCCGAACGCACTGGCTTCCGCACGCGGGACGCGGATGCCGGCGACGGTGACGCCCGCGCCGGACTCGATGTGTTGGGCGACCATCTGGCGCGGGTCCATCCGGTACACGTGATCGGCACCGAACACGACGATGTAGTCCGGTTTGTCGTCATAGATCAGGTTGGACGACTGCAGTATCGCGTCGGCACTGCCGGTGTACCAGCGCGGGCCGAGGCGCTGCTGCGCCGGCACCGGGGTGATGTAGTCGCCGATCATCGTCGACATGCGCCAGGTCTGGGTGACGTGCCGGTCCAACGAATGCGACTTGTACTGGGTGAGCACGCAGATACGCAGGTAGCCCGCGTTGACGAGGTTCGAGATCACGAAATCGATCAGCCGATAGGCGCCGCCGAAGGGCACCGCAGGCTTGGCGCGGTCGGCCGTGAGCGGCCAGAGGCGTTTGCCTTCACCACCGGCGAGGACCATGCCGAGTACGCGGGGCTCCCGAGCCATCACTCAACCCTAGTGCCCAAGCCGACGACCCACAGCCGGCGTCGCGCGGGCTAGGGTCGGCGCATGCGGGTTGCGGTGCTGAGTCGCGAGTACCCCCCCGAGGTATATGGCGGGGCCGGCGTGCACGTCGAGTTCCTCGTGCGCGAGCTGCGCCGGATAGTCGACGTCGATGTGCATTGCTTCGGTGGCAGCCGTCCGGAGGCGGGCGTGCGGTCCTATCCGCCGCCGGTCGAACTGCTGCCGGCGAACACCGCCCTGCAGACCCTCGGCGTCGACCTCGAGATCGCCGCTGCGCTGGGCGGGGCGGACGTGCTGCACTCGCACACCTGGTACACGAACCTCGCCGGCCTCCTCGGCGCCCAGTTGCACGACGTCCCGCACGTGCTCACGTCGCACTCGCTCGAGCCGCACCGGCCGTGGAAGGCTGAACAGCTCGGCGGCGGCTACCGCATCTCGTCGTGGGCAGAGCGGCAGGCCTACGAAACGGCCGACGCGATCGTCGCGGTGTCCTACGGCATGCGCGCCGACGTGCTGGACGCCTACCCGTTCGTCGACCCGGCGCGAGTCCACGTCATCCACAACGGGATTGACACGACGATGTACGCGCCGAAGTCCTCGGACGTGGTGATCCGGCAGTACGGCATCGACCCGGCGCGCCCGTTCGCGCTCTTCGTCGGGCGGATCACCCGCCAGAAAGGCCTCGGGCACCTGCTCGCGGCGGCCGCGCACTTCGACCCGTCCATCCAGTTGGTGCTGTGCGCCGGGGCGCCGGACACCGCCGAGATCGAGGCCGAGACCGAGGCCGCGGTGGGCAGGTTGGCGGAGTCGCGATCGGGCGTGGTCTGGATCCGCGAGATGCTGCCGCGCCCGGAACTGACCCAGCTGCTCACGCACGCGAGCGTGTTCGTCTGCCCGTCGGTGTACGAGCCGCTGGGCATCGTCAACCTCGAAGCGATGGCGTGCGAGACGGCGGTGGTGGCCAGTGCCGTGGGCGGGATTCCCGAGGTCGTCGCCGACGGGCTGACCGGGCTGCTCGTGCCGCGCGCTGCGGTGACCGACGAGGAGTTCGAGTCGGGCCTGGCCGACGCGGTGAACGCGCTGTGCGGTGATCCCTCCCGCGCCGCCGCGATGGGCGCGGCGGGACGGGAGCGCGCGGTGCACGAGTTCGGCTGGGACGCGATCGCCCACCGCACCGTCGAGCTCTACCAATCCCTGATCTGACGCATTCCCCGCTCTCATCCCGCCTTTGACCCCGCCATCGTCGCTGCCGACCCGCATTTGCGACGCTCGCGGGGTCAAAGGCGAGGTCACGGGCAGCTAGGACAGCCAGGGCAGTTGGGCTAGGGCGGTCTGGGTGTCGGGCTCGACCTCGGTGAAGCCGCCGTCGTGCACGACCGGGGCACCGGACTCGATCGCCGCGGACCACTGGGCGGGCGTCGCGTCCCGGACAGCCAGCTCGAAATCGACCGCCAGCCATGCCTCCCGAGCGGCTGGCGACGAGGCGCGCCAGCCGAGCTGTGCGGCGTGGGCGGCCTGCGCCATCGCCTTTCCCGCAGTCATCTCGACGTGCGGCGAGAGCAGGATGAGCGGCGTCCGGTCGGCGACCGCGGGAGGCGGCTCGGGATCGGTCAGCTCGGTGCCGCCGACCTGCAGCCGGGCCAGCTCCGGCGGCCAGGCGTCGACCGCAACCGGTGGGTAGGCGCGCACCTCGGCGTTGCCTTGCACGACGTCCAGCCCGTCGAGTGTGAGCGCGCGGCGCCATTCGGCGCCGCGGGCTCGGCGCACGACCTTGCGGATGCGCTGGCCGTCCCACGCCTCGATTGCCTCCGCCCACTCGTCGCGACCGGCAGTGAGCATCAGCAGCACGCCCCGTGCTGCCGCTTCCAGCGCGTCCGTGCGTGCCGGTGGGTCGGCGCGCTCGATTCGCACGACCAGCGGCAACACCAGCTCGCTCACATCGCCACCTCGAGCATGGGGCGATCCTGCCGGACCCGGCACCTGGGCAGCATTCGGCCCCGCACCCAGCGCTCTCCCGCCGGGCCCGGGGCCGGATTTCAGGTGGTCAGGTGACGACGTTCTTCAGGGCGTCGCCCAGGGCAGCGGCCTCGTCCGCCGACATCTCTACGACGAGACGTCCGCCGCCTTCGAGGGGAACACGCATAACGATGCCGCGCCCCTCCTTGGTGACCTCGAGCGGACCGTCGCCCGTCCGCGGCTTCATGGCCGCCATTCGTACCTCCTCGATGAGCGCAGCACGCTCGCGTGTAGGAACCCACCCGGCGCGCGGACCGCTGCGACACCAGTGCTGCGTCTATTCTCGCGCATTGCGCCCATCTCGCCCAACGCCGGGTCGCGGTAGCGTCGCGAGAGCCATCTGCCGAAGGGGATCTTGACGTGTCTGACGTGCTACTGCTCGAACGTGCCGACGGGGTGGCCACGCTCACCCTGAATCGCCCCGACTCGATGAACTCGTTGTCGGTGGCGCTGAAGGAGGCGCTCATTACTGCCGTGGACGAGGTATCGCGCGACGACTCGGTGCGCGCGGTCGTGCTGACGGGCTCCGGACGTGGCTTCTGCGTGGGTCAGGACCTGCGCGAGCACGTGGCGCTGCTCCAGGCCAACGATCCCGCGCCGCTGAACACGGTCACCGAGCATTACAACCCGATCGTGACCGGGCTGGCCACGATGGGCAAGCCGGTGATCGCAGCGGTGAACGGGATGGCCGCAGGTGCCGGGGCCGGGCTGGCCTTCGCCTGCGATTTCCGCATTGTCGCGAAGAGCGCAGGCTTTCTGCTCGCGTTTGCCAACGTCGGGCTCACGCTCGACAGCGGTGTGTCATGGACGCTTCCGCGCCTGATCGGCTCGGCGCGGGCCACGGCCCTGGCGCTGCTCGCCGAGCCGATCACCGCCGATGCCGCCCTGGAGATGGGGCTGGTGAACGCCGTCGTCGAACCCGACCACGTGCTGCCCGCGGCCCAGGAACTCGCCGCGCGGCTGGCCGCCGGGCCGACCGCCGCGTACGCCGCGATCAAGGAGTCGATCGCCTACGCCGCCGACTCGACGCTGGTCCAGTCGCTGGCCAAGGAGGCCGAGTTGCAGACCGCGATGGGCGCGACCGAGGACCACCGCAACGCCACCGCCGCGTTCGTCGCCAAGCAGAAGCCGGTGTTCACCGGTCATTAGCACGCCAGCAAGTGCTCACGTGGTCGTCGACCATGCCGGTGGCCTGCATGAGCGCGTAAGCCGTGGTCGGGCCGACGAACCGCAAGCCGCGGCGCTTGAGCTCTCTTGCCATCGCCACTGATTCAGCGGACGTGGCCGGGACGTCCGCGAGGGTCTCCGGCCGTGCACGGCCCGCGGGTGCGAATGCCCAGAGCAGCGCGTCCAGCCCCTCGGGGACCGTCGAGCGGACGGCGCGCGCGTTCGCGATCGTCGCCTCGATCTTGGCCCGGTTGCGGACGATCGCGGCGTCCGCGAGCAGTCGGGTCACGTCGGCGTCGCCCAGACCCGCGACCGCGTCGATGTCGAAGCCCGCGAAGGCGGCCCGGAAGGCCGGCCGTTTGCGCAGGATGATCAGCCAGGACAGCCCGGACTGGAACGCCTCCAGCGAGAGCCGCTCGAACAGCGCCGGCTCGCCGTGCAGGGGGCGGCCCCATTCGTCGTCGTGATAGGCGATGTATTCCGGTGCCGAGTTCGCCCAGCCGCAGCGCGCCCGGTCGACATCAGCCGGCATGACCGCCGTGGTCGTCGGGCGGCACGACCTCGACCACCACCGGGGGTACGCCTCTTAGCCGGGCGATCTCCTCATCGCGAACCCGCAACTCCTCGACCAGCCGGTCGAGCAACAGGTCGGTCTCGGCGAAGCGGTACCCCCGCAGCGCCACCGGCAGCCGCACCTCGGCGATATCGGCTGCGACCAGCGCCCGTTCGGCGGGCAGCTCCCAGATCGGCTCGTCACGCACCGGCGGGGCGATCTGCTCACCGGCCGGCAGCAGTCGCGCGGCAACAAGGTAGAGGCCACCTATGAGCAGGATGGCGAGCAGTCCGTACAACGCCAGCGTCAGCACCCGACGATCGTGTCATGCCCGCGTCTCTGCCAGGGTGAGCGGGTGATGTTGCGTGTGGGGCCGCGCGTCTTCGGTGCGGATGACTTCGCGGTGATGGCGATCGTCAACCGCACGCCTGATTCGTTCTTCGACGGCGGCGCGAACGTCGAGCTCGACGCCGCGCTGGAGGCGGTGGCGCGGGCGGTCGACGAGGGTGCTGACATCGTCGATATCGGGGGAGTTCGCGCCGGCTATGGCCCGGCGGTCGAGGCCGACGAGGAACTCGCCCGCGTCCTGCCGGTCGTGGCCGCGGTGCGCGAACGGTTCCCGCAGCTGCTCATCAGCGTCGACACGTGGCGTGCCGAGGTGGCGTCGCAGGTCGTCGCAGCTGGCGCTGACCTCATCAACGACACCTGGGCCGGCGCCGATCCCGGTCTGCTCGCCGTGGCCGCCGAGACCGGAGCGGCCCTGGTGTGCAGCCACACCGGCGGGCTCGGGCCGCGCACCGACCCCCACCGGGTGAGCTATGACGATGTGGTCGCCGACGTGGTCGCCACCGTCACCACTGCTGCGGAACGTGCGCTCGAAGCGGGCGTGCGAAGTGATGGGATCCTGATCGACCCGACGCACGACTTCGGCAAGAACACCCGGCACTCCCTCGAGCTCACCCGGCGCCTCGACGAGCTGGTCGCGACCGGCTGGCCGGTGCTCGTTGCCCTGTCGCGCAAGGACTTCGTCGGCGAGACGCTCGACCTTCCGCCGGGGGACCGGCTCGAGGGAACCCTCGCCGCGACCGCGATCTCGGCGTGGCACGGCGCGCGGGTGTTCCGCGCGCACGATGTCCGCGCGACGCGGCGGGTGCTCGACATGGTGGCCTCGATCCGGGGCACGCGCCCGCCGTCCGTCGCCCGCCGCGGCCTGGCCTGAACCGCTGCGGCGCGAACGGTCTTGCGCCGTCAGTCGGCGATAGCGGCCAGCGCGATGATCTTGCCGGGTCGCAGTCGGACAAGCAGTTCGCCCGGCACCGCGTTGCGCGCCCCGAACGCTGCGCCGCGGTCCTGACCCATGTACCGCTCGCCGAGAACGGTTGCCCACCGCAGCACCTCGTCCAGATCGGCCGATAGCTCGACGCGACCCTCGATCGTCACGAAGTCGTAGGGCGGCGTGCCCTCGTCGACGGCGAGGACGGCTCGGCCGTCGCGCTGCAGGTTGCGTCCCTTCACCGTGCCCGCGCCGGTCGTGAACAGTACGTCGTCGCCGTCGACAGTGAACCAGACCGGCGCGGCGTGGGGCCGGCCGTCCGCGCGCACGGTGCAGAGGATCCCGGTCCGGGTGCCGGCCAAGAGGAATGTACGTCGCTCGCCCACCGTCATCCGCTTGGCCATGACCGCAAGATTACGGGTGTGGTGGACTGAGGGTCGTGGACGAGTCGAACATCGAAGCCCCCGTCGTTCGCGAGCGGATCGGCGCAATCGAGATCCTCCGCCTGAACCGGCCGGACAAGCGCAACGCCCTCGATTCGGCCGGCCTCGCTCGGCTCATCTGCGCGCTCGAGGAACTCTGCGCCGACGACGCCCTGCGGGTGCTCGTCTTGTCGACGACCAACGTCCGTGCCTTCTGCGCGGGCGCGGACGTCGGAGAGGTGCTCGACCGCGAGGGTGGCGTCGCCCGGATGAGCGCCTTCACCCGCCTGTACACGCTGATCGAGCAGTTCCCGGTGCCGACGATCGCGGTGTGCGTCGGCAACTGCGTCGGCGCGGGCGCGGAGATCGTCGCGGGCTGCGACCTGCGCGTCGGTGGCGACAACCTCAAGCTCTCCTGGGCGGGCGCCCGGCTCGGCATCCCGGTCGGGCCCGCCCGGCTCGTGCCCCTGGTCGGGCTCGCTCGCGCCAAGGATCTCGTGCTCACCGGACGGGTGGTCGGCATGGCGCAGGCCGAGGCGTACGGACTGCTCCAGCGGGCCGCAGCGGCGGACGAGGCGGAGGCCGCCGCGCTCGAACTCGCTGCCGCCCTCGCCGCTCAGTCCGTGGACGGCATCGGGGCCATCATGGCGATGTTCCGCGAGCTCGAATCGACCGGGCAGCGGGTGGCCTACGAGAACGATCGCCTGATGGACTTCCAGCGTCGCGGTGGCGGCCTGCCCACCGGATGAGCGCTCAGGGGCGTTCGATGAGGTCGAAGGCCGCGCCGACGCTCGTGACGCGGTGCAGCAGGTCCAGCGCCGCCTGCCGAACGAAACCCCGGTCCCGCAACGCTTCCAGGTAGGCCCACAGCGGCCGGTAGAAGCCATCCGGATCGAGCACGATCACCGGTTTGTCGTGCATCCCCAGCGACGCTGACGTCCACATCTCGAACAGCTCCTCCAGCGTGCCGATGCCGCCGGGCAGTGCCAGGACGGCATCACAACGCTCGTCCATCACCCGCTTGCGCTCGCGCATCGTGTCGACGACGACGAGCTCGTGGGCATCGGTATCGGCCACCTCGAAGGGCACCAGGTGCGCTGGGATGACGCCGACCGTGTGCGCGCCGCCCGCCCGTGCGGCCACAGCCAACGCACCCATCATCGAGACGCGCCCGCCGCCGGACACCAGTGAGTGCCCACCCGCCGCGAGGCGCGTTCCGACTGCGCGCGCGAGCGTCAGGTACCCGGGGTCGATCTGGTCGGAGGACGCGCAGTACACGCAGACCGCAGCCACCGCCTACTGCCCGTCGTGCGAACCGGTACGGGACGCCTCGGCCAGCGCACGGTTTTCGGCGGCCGCCTGCTCGGAGCGGGTCTCGGTCGAGGCGAGGATCCGGGCCACGATCTCGTCGACGTCGTCGGTGACGGTGATCAGCTCGAGGTCGGGCTCGCCCACCTTGCCGCCGGCCAGCACAGAGGCGTGGATCCAGTCCACCAGCCCCTGCCAGTACTTCGTGCCGTAGAGCAGGACCGGGAACCGCGTCACCTTGTGGGTCTGCACCAACGTCAGGGCCTCGAACATCTCGTCGAGCGTGCCGAAGCCGCCGGGCATGATCACGAACGCCTGCGCGTACTTGACGAACATCGTCTTGCGCACGAAGAAGTAGCGGAAGTTGACGCCGAGGTCGACCCAGTCGTTGAGCTTCTGCTCGAACGGCAGCTCGATGCCCAGCCCGACCGAAACGCCACCCGCCTCGGACGCGCCGCGGTTCACCGCCTCCATCACGCCCGGGCCGCCCCCCGTGATCACGGCGTAGCCGGCCTTCGCGAGCGCCGCGCCGAGCGCGACTCCCGCGACGTACTCGGGGTGATCGGACGGCGTGCGGGCGGAGCCGAACACCGACACGGCCGCCGGCAGTTCGGCGAGCAGACCGAAGCCCTCGACGAATTCGCTCTGGATCCGCAGCACGCGCCACGGGTCGGTGTGCAGCCAGTCCGACGAGGCGCGTGAGTCGAGCAGCCGCTGGTCGGTGGTGCCCGACTTGATCTGGTCGCCGCGCATCAGCACCGGCCCGCGCTGGTGCTCCGTTCGCCGGTCCGTCTCGGAGCTCATGCGCTGCACGTTATCGGCCCGCCTGCCGCCGCGCGGGGCGGGTCAGACCGGCAGCAGCGGGCGGTGCGGACCGTCGGGCAACTCCACCGCGATCGCGTCGCCCGCCCGGACCTCGCCGGTGGCGATCACGATGGCCATCACGCCCGCCTTGCACAGGTGCTGCACCGTCTCTTCGGCGTGCGCGTCGCCCGCCAGGCCGAGACCAGCGATCAACCGGGTCGCCGCGGCGGGCTGCTTACTGAACCGGTGCGCGCCGTCCCGGCTGACCGCCGTCACCACCGACGTCACGAGAGGAACCGCACCAGCGCCGCCTCCGCCTCCGCGACGCGCGACAGCTCGACGTACTCCTCCGGCTTGTGCGCCAGGTTCGGATCCCCCGGGCCGAAGTTCACCGCCGGGATGCCCAACTCGCCGAAGCGGGCCACGTCCGTCCAGCCCAACTTGGCGCGCGGCTCGCCGCCGACCGCAGCCACGACCGACCGCGGCAGCGGCGCATCGAGCCCTGGGCGCGCCGCGGGCGCCGAGTCAACGACGTGCACCTCGAAGCCGTCGAACACGGCGCCGACGTGCTGCGCCGCGTCCGCCTCGGAACGGTCCGGGGCGAAGCGAAAGTTCACCGTGACCGTGCACTCGTCGGGGATGACGTTGCCGGTGACTCCCCCGGCGATGGCCACGGCGTTGAGCCCCTCACGGAAGGTCAGCCCGTCCACGGCCACGGCACGCCCCTCGTAGGCGGCCAGCCGCGCCAGCACCGGTGCCGCTGCGTGGATGGCGTTGACGCCCAGCCAGGACCGGGCGCTGTGCGCTCGCACCCCGGTCGTGCGGACGAGCGCCCGCAGCGTGCCCTGACAGCCGCCCTCGACGACGCCGTGCGTGGGCTCGAGCAGGATCGCGAGGTCCCCCCGCAACGCGTCCGGCCTGGTGCGGGCGAGCCGGCCCAGGCCGTTGCGCGCCGCGTCGACCTCCTCGCAGTCATAGCACACCCAGGTCAGGTCGACGCGGGGGTTCAGCGCCCCGGCCCCGACCAGGTGGGCGATGCGCAACAGCACTGCCAGGCCCGACTTCATGTCTGCCGTGCCGCACCCGTGCAGCAGGTCCCCCTCGACCCGCGACGGGAGGTTGTCGGCGATCGGCACCGTGTCGAGGTGGCCGGCGAGCACGACCCGCTCACTGCGACCGAGCGAGGTGTGGGCGAGGACGACGTTGCCGTCCCGCTCAGCGGCCAGCGATGGGTAGCGCCGCAGCGCCGCCTCGACCAGGTCGGCCAGGCGCGTCTCGTCCCCCGAGACAGACTCGACGTCGACCAGCGCCGCGGTGAGCGCACCAGCGTGCGCGGCGAGATCCAGCACGCTGCGAGGTTACGCGACCCGCCTCGTTAGGGTGGCGGGTGTGAGCAAGCGAGCCTGGGGCTACGGCCTGGCCTCCACCGTCGTCGACGGGGACGCCGCAGGCCTGGTTCTTGATACCTGGTTCCCCGCGCCCGCTCTCGGCGCGGCACCGGCCACCCCGGCACCGCATGAGCTGGCCTCGCTGACCGGCACCCACGGCAGCACCGGCGACCGCGGCGTGCGCGTCGACGTCGTGCTCTGCGAGATCGACCTCGACGCCGCCCCCGCGGCCGTGCCCGACGCCTACCTGCGCTTGCATCTGCTGTCGCACCGCCTGGTGCAGCCGAACGGCCTCAACCTGGACGGCATCTTCGGGGTGCTGCCCAACGTGGTGTGGACGAGCGTCGGCCCGTGCGCTGTCGAGGGCTTCGAACGCACCCGGCTGGCGCTGCGCCGCAAGGGGCCCGTGCAGGTGCTGGGCATCGACAAGTTTCCCCGGATGACCGACTACGTCGTCCCCACGGGCGTGCGCATCGCCGACGCCGACCGGGTACGGCTGGGCGCGCATCTCGCCGAGGGCACCACGGTCATGCACGAAGGCTTCGTGAACTTCAATGCCGGCACCCTCGGCGCGTCGATGGTCGAGGGTCGGATCTCCTCCGGCGTGGTCGTCGGCGACGGCTCTGACGTCGGCGGCGGCGCGTCGATCATGGGCACGCTGTCCGGAGGCGGCACGGAACGGATCAGCGTCGGACGCCGCTGCCTGATCGGCGCGAACGCCGGCATCGGCATCTCGCTGGGCGATGACTGCGTGGTCGAGGCCGGCACGTACATCACCGCGGGTGCCAAGCTGAGCCTGCCCGACGGCAGCACCGTGAAGGCAGCGTCGCTCTCGGGCCGGCCGGACCTGCAATTCTGGCGCAACAGCGTCACCGGCGCGCTGGAAGCGCGGCCCCGCGCCGGCGGCGACGTCACCCTCAACGACGCCCTGCACGCCAACGACTGACGCACACTGGATCCGATGCCGTCTCGCGCCCGTCGCGGCCTGATCGCCGCGACCATTCTGCTCGTCGTCGTCGTCGGCGGCGCTCTCGGCGTGCGTGCGCTGTGGAATGCCGCCAAGAGCCACTTCACCTCCGAGGGCTGCACGGTCGGTTCCTACGACGTCGAGACCGCGCAGGCCGCGATCGCGTCGACCATGGTCGGGGTAGTGACCAGGCGGGCACTGCCCGCTCGGGCCGCGGTCCTCGTGCTGGCCGCCGCGCTGCAGGAGAGCAAACTGCGCAACCTTTCACCGGGCGAAGGTGACCGGGATTCGGTGGGCGTGCTGCAGCAGCGCCCGTCACAGCACTGGGGCACCACGGCGCAGCTCACCGACGTCCGCTTCGCGACCAGCGCCTTCCTCGATGCCCTGCTCGGCGTGCCGCAGTGGCAGCACCTAGACCTCGCTGTCGCGGTGCAGGACGTGCAGGTCTCGGCCGACGGCAGCCTGTACGGACAACACGAGTCGGAGGCCAAGGCGCTGTCGGACGCACTGATGGGCACAGCGCCCGCGGCGATCACGTGCTCGTTCGCAAAGCCCACCGAGGTAGCGGCCGTGACCACCGTGGCCGCGCAGGTGGGCAAGGATCTTTCGATCAACACGCCCACGACGGCCGGCCTGTCCGTCACGGTGCCGAGCGCGTCGTGGCAGACGGCGGCCTGGTTCGTGGCGAACGCCGACCGGCTCGGCATCGACAAGGTCGCCTACGACGCTAAGCAGTGGACGCGTGCCAAGGGGTGGAAAGCGGGCTCCGCTCCAGCGACGGCCGTCGTCGCGACGATGTACGAGAAGTAGGCGGGCAGCCCTTAGCCGGCCTCGCCTTGGGGGGGCAGCGCCATGATCAGCTGCGGGTCGCTCTCGGTCTTGCCCACCTTCGACGCGCCGCCGGGCGAGCCCAGCTCGTCGAAGAAGTCGACGTTGGCCTGCGTGTAGTCACGCCATTTTTCCGGCAGATCGTCTTCGTAGAAGATCGCCTCGACCGGGCAGACCGGCTCGCAGGCACCGCAGTCGACGCACTCGTCGGGGTGGATGTAGAGCATCCGCCCGCCCTCGTAGATGCAATCGACGGGACATTCCTCGATGCAGGCCTTGTCGATTACGTCCACGCACGGCTCGGCGATCACGTAAGTCACTGCAGTCCTCCGATTGGATCTAGCTTGCGGCAAGTCCGATTCTGCTACGACACCTCTGGCGGGCTCTAGTATGCCGCTCGTGTTGGAGCGTAGCTGGCTGGGTCGGCGGGTGACCGTGCGCCGTGTCGTGGATCGCAGCAAGGACGGGCGGGTGCGCTTCGGCGACGTCGTCGGCGACCTGGTCTCGCTGCAGACCCAGACTGCGCTGATCCAGACCCGTGCCGGCATCGTCGAGGTGACCGTGGCACACGTCGCCGCCGCGAAGCTGGCGCCGCCGTCGACGGCCGAAGAGCTAGCGCTGGAAGCGGTCGCGGCCCGCGGGTGGCGCCCCGAGCAGACCGGTGAGATCGGCGGGTGGCTGATGCGTGCGGCGAGCGGGTTCACTGGCCGCGCGAATTCGGTGCTGCCGCTGCGTCCTCCCGGCCGGCCGCTGGAGGACGCCCTGGGGGCTGCCCGGGACTGGTACGCCGCGCGGGACCTACCGCTGCGATTTCAGGTGCCCATCGAAGCCCGCCGACTACTCGACGCCGAACTGGCCGAGCGCGGCTGGCCGGCCGAGCCTGATGTGCACGTTCTGGCCGCACGCCTGGACGCGCTGCCCGCCTGGCCGCCCGCTGACGAGCCGCCTGTCCACATCGCCGGCACGGCGAGCGAAGGGTGGTTCGCGCGATACCGCGGCGGGGCAGGCGCCTCGGCGCCGGCACGTGCGCTGCTCACCCGGCACGACCGGGCCGGCTTCGCCTCGATCACGCTCGACGGGCAGATCGTCGCCATCGGGCGCGGCGCGGTCGACGAGGGCTGGCTGGGCGTCACCGCCGTCGAGGTCGTGCCGGAGTCGCAGCGCCAGGGGCTCGCGAGGGTGATCATGCGCGCGCTGTGGCGCTGGGGCACCGCGGCAGGCGCCGAGCGCAGCTACCTACAGGTGTCGAGCGACAACGCCGCCGCCGTCGCGCTGTACGAGCGGATGGGGTACTGGCACCACCACGGCTACCGCTACCGCCAGGACCCGTTCACCGGCTGAGCTGGTCGATCCGGGCGGGGCGCCGGGCGCCGCTCAGCGCCACGGTCAGTGTCCCGGCGAGCGCACCGCCCAGCAGCACGCCGTAGGACACCCACGGCAATGCGCCGCGACCACCGGGCAGCACCACGTCGCCCTCGGGCCGTGGCATGACCCCGATGACGATGACCACGAGCAGCCAGGACAGAAACGGCAGCACCATGGCCACCGTCGTCTCCACCAGCGCACGGGCGAGCCGGGGCAGTGCGACGTTGCTGGCGAGCGCCACCACCACCGCGACGGGAACGATCACCGATCCGGCATAGAGCGGCACGAGGAACAGGGCGAGCAGTGCGGCGAGCACCGCACAGGCGCACAGCAGCGCGACGCCCGCCCAGGCCCACCCTGTGCTGTCCTCGAGTCGGCTCACTCCACCAGCCCCGCGAAGAGGTCGCTCTCGCGGCCGTCGGCGTCACGCTCGGCTCCGAGTTCGCCGCGCATCAGCCGGAAGTGCTCGGTCGCCAGGATCTCGCGGCCCAGCATGTTCGACAGGGCGAAGAACAGCCCGTCGACGCTGATCTGGGTGCGGTGCGCCGCCAGCGCGTTCAGCTTCGCCGTACCGTGGCCGGTGGCGTCGATCGCGGTGGTGACGATCTCGTCGTCGACGCCGAACGGCAGCTCGTCGACGTTGGCGACCCCGAAGTTCACCGGCGAATCCTTGAGCGCCTCGAGGCCCTGACGCAGCAACGACTTCGGCACCGCGGTCCAGTAGAACTTGCTCACCTGCCACGGCTCACCGTTGCCGTACGCGGGATCGGCGGCGGCGTCGGCGGACGCGGTCGCCACCCGGTGAGCCATGATGTGGTCCGGATGTCCGTAGTCGCCGTTGTCGTCGTGGGTGATCATCACCTGGGGACGCACCTCGCGGATCACCTCGACGGCTGCCGCGACCGCGGCATCGAAGACGTCGGGGCCCGTCGCGGCCCGCCAGAAGGCGCGGGGGTGCTCGTTCGCCGGCACGCCCATCATCCCGCTGTCGCGGAACCGCCCCGGTCCGCCCAGGTAGCGGTGGTCGGCGACACCCAGCTCGCGCATCGCATCGGCCAGCTCGCCGATCCGGAACCCGCCGAGCTGGTCGGCCTGACCCGCCGCGAGCTGAGCCAGATCGGGCACCAGGACCTCGCCCTCCTCGCCCAGCGTGCAGGTCAGCAGGGTCACCGCCGCCCCGGAGGCGACGTAGTACGCCATGGTCGAGCCGCAGGTGATCGACTCGTCGTCGGGATGGGCGTGCACGAGCAGCATCCGCCGCTCGGGGACGATCACGAATCTGGTGGCTTCTCGATCGACACGGCCGGCGCCGACGAGGGAGCACCGGAATCAGCGCTCGTGGACCCAGTCACATTGCCGGCCGTCGCGAGATCGATCCGCGCCTCCGCGTAGTGGCATGCGGCGAATTGCCCGGGCGCCTTCTCCTCCAGCTGCGGCACGACCGCGCGGCATTGTTCCTTCTCCGCGTCGGCGAGCTGCTCGCGGTACTTCGGACAGCGGGTGTGGAACACGCAGCCGCTGGGCGGATTGATCGGGCTTGGCAGGTCGCCGGTGAGCAGGATGCGATCGCGCCGGCCTTCCTTGCGCGGATCGGGAACCGGCACCGCCGACATCAACGCCTGGGTGTAGGGGTGCATGGGTGCGGCGTACAGGACGTCGCGCTCAGCCAGTTCCATCATCTTGCCGAGGTACATGACCGCAACCCGGTCCGCGATATGTCGCACCACCGACAGGTCGTGCGCGATGAAGACGTAGGCGATGCCGTACTCGCTCTGCAGGTCTTCGAGGAGGTTCACCACCTGCGCCTGGATCGAGACGTCCAGGGCAGACACCGGCTCGTCACAGACAATCAGCTTGGGGCGCAAGGCTATCGCCCGGGCGATGCCGATCCGCTGCCGCTGACCGCCGGAGAACTCGTGCGGGTAGCGGTTGTAGTGCTCGGGGTTGAGACCGACCCGCTCCATCAGCCGCTGCACCTCAGGCCTGACCCCGCCGGCTGGTTTCACCTTCTGGATCCGAAACGGCGCCGCGATGATGGAGCCGACCGGGTGCCGCGGATTCAGCGACCCAATCGGGTCCTGGAAGACCATCTGCGCCTCACGACGCAGGGCGCGCAAACGGTTGGAGCCGGCTCGGGTGATGTCCTCGCCGTTGATGTGGATCGAGCCACCGGTCGGCTCGATGAGCCGCAGGATTGTGCGCCCGGCAGTCGACTTGCCGCAGCCGGATTCACCCACCAGGCCGAGGGTCTCTCCGGCACCGAGGCTGAACGAGATCTGGTCGACGGCCTTGACCGGGGCGCTCTTACGTTTGATCAGCGTTTGCGAGTACTGCGGAAAGTACTTCTGCAGGTTCTCGATCCGAAGCAGCGGCGGGTCGGCGCTGCTCGATTCGGTCGGCGCGCTCACGAATCATCCTTCCCGGGCGTCGTGCGGTCCTGTAGGACCTGGGCGCGCTGGGCACTGGTGAGGAAGCACCGTGCGTAGTGGTCGGCGCCGACAGGGAACAAATCTGGGACCTCCGACGAGCACCGCCCGCCCCCGACGACCTCGACGAACGCACAGCGCGGGTGGAATGAACAGCCGCTGGGCAGATTGATCAACGACGGCGGGTTACCCGGGATCGGGTCGAGTCGCTGGGCGCGCTCGCGATCCAGGCGCGGCATCGAGTTGAGCAGCCCCCAGGTGTAGGGGTGTGAGGCCTCGAAGAAGATCTCGCTGGCCGACCCGACCTCGACGGCCTTACCGCCGTACATGACCATGACGTCATCGGCGATGTCGGCCACCACCCCGAGGTCGTGGGTGATAAGGACGATCGCGGTGCCGGTTTCACGCTGGAGAGTCTTCATCAGCTCGAGGATCTGCGCCTGAACCGTCACATCGAGTGCCGTGGTCGGCTCGTCTGCGATCAGCAGTTTCGGGTTGTTGATGAGCGCCATCGCGATCATCGCTCGTTGGCGCATACCGCCGGAGAATTCGTGCGGATACTGGTCCACCCGGCGCGCGGCGTTGGGGATTCCTACGTGGTCGAGCATCTCGATCGTGCGCGCCCGGGCCTTCTTCTTGCCCACCTTGTGATGGACGAGGTAGCCCTCGGCGATCTGATCGCCGATCGTGTAGTAGGGGTGGAGGGCGGAGAGCGGATCCTGGAAGATCATCGACATCGTCGACCCACGACGCATGCGGACGACCTCGTTGCTCGCCCCGAGCAACTCGACCCCGTCCAGCCACACGTCGCCGGACATCTGGGCGCGAGAGCCGCGGTGCAGACCCATCACGGCCTGCATGGTCACCGACTTTCCGGACCCTGACTCGCCAACGATGGCCAGCGTCTTGCCCTCGTCGACGGCGAAGCTCACGCCATCGACCGACCTCACCAGGCCGTCGTCGGTCGGGAAGTGGACCTGCAGATCATGCACGTCGAGGAACCGATGTGACGTGCTGGGCGCAGGGAAATCGATCTCAGAACTCATCAATGTCATGGTCGTTGCCTCAATATCGCACGCGCGGGTCGACGACGCCGTACAGCAGGTCGACGATGAGGTTGGCGATGATCACGAATGCGGCCGATAGCACCACGATGATGACGGTAGTCGGCAGGTCGAAGGTGACGGCGCCTTGAACCGCTGCCTGGCCCAGGCCCTGGAAGTTGAACACGGTCTCCGTGATCGGCGCACCGGCGAGCAGGCCGCCGAGATCCAGGCCGGCGAGGGTGAGGATCGGCGTCAGCGCGGCCCGCAACGTGTGCTTGAAGATGATCTTGCGGGTCTTGAGCCCCTTCGCCCGCGCCGTGCGCAGGTAGTCCTCGTTCATCGTCTCGAGCATGTAGGTCCGGGTGATCCGAACATATGCGGCGGCGTAGACCAGCGCGAGCGTCAGGCACGGTAAGAACAAGTTTTGCAGGTAGGCACCAAAATCCGCGCTCGGTGAGACGTAACTGGGCGTGCCCATCAGCCGCGCCTGGAAGACGACCACCTGCAGGAGCAGTAAGGAGAGGAAGAACGTCGGGAACGAATAGAAGATCAACGCGACCGAAACGATCGCCCGGTCAACCAATTTGCCGCGGCGTAGCGACGCTACGATACCGAGTAATACGCCGCCGACAATCCACATGAAGAAGGCACCGACCGCCAGCGATAAGGTGATTGGTATTCGTGGCTTGAGGTAGGTCCAGATCAACTGAATCCGCTGTGGTGAGTACCCGAGGCAGGGTGCCGCGCAGTGGATGATCAGGTCGGGACGGGCCTTTTGCAGTTCCTTATCGTCTGGGTATAGCCGCTCGTGGACCATACCGCCGGCGAAGTCCAAGTACTGCTGAGTCAGCGGCTTATTCAGGCCGAGGTATTTCCGGTTCTGCTCGATCCCGGTCGGCGTGCAGTTCTTTCCGCACGTCAGCCGGGCCGGGTCGGTCGGTGTCGCATAGAACAGCAGGAATGTCACGATGCTCATGACGACGAGCATCAGGACGGTGGCGATCAAGCGCCTGATCACATAGAAGAACATGTCGTGTGCTCGATACTCGAGCGTTCCCCTTCCGTGCGTGGCGTCGTGGCATCAATCGTGAGCGGGGACGGCCCCCGTGGAGCCGTCCCCGCCCACAGATTCACTGTGGAACGGAACTACTTACTTTGCGCCAAGCTGTCCGAGGTCCGGGTAGCCGTTCGTGGATGCCGACTCTACATAGTTCGTCACGCCGGATCCGTGCAGGCGCGCGAAGGACACGTTGTCGAGCGGGATGTAGGCGACCTCCTTGGCCAATGCCTCGTCCAGGTCTCCCCACATCGCGTTGCGCTTGGTGGGGTCCGGCTCGGCGTACGCGGCATCGATCGCCGTGTTGGTGGTCTTGCTGTCGTACAGGCCGTAGTCCTGACCATTCGAGCCGGCCGACAGGTTCACCCGGCTGTCGAACAGCGGCGGGATGACTGTCGACGCGTTCGGCCAGTCAGCGCCCCAGCCACCCCACGTGACGTCGTACTTCGCGGCGTTTGCCGGGTTCTGCACGATGTCGTAGTAGGTGTCGGTCAGGCCCTCGAGCGTGACCTTGAAGCCCGCCTTGTCCCAACCGGCCTTCAGCGCAGAGGCCTGCGCGTCAGTCGTCGGCGTGCCACCTGAGTAGGTGAAGTGAATCGGGTATGGGATCTTGACACCGGCCTTCTTGAGCAGGGCCTTGGCCGCGGCCGGGTCACCCGAGTCTGGAGCGGCGAACGCCTTGAACTGCTTGTAGCCGCCGGCCGTGCCGAGCGCCGGAAGCACCAAGCCGTACGACGGTTTCGCAGCCGACGCGCCACCCTCAGCCGTGATGTAGCCGGCCCGGTCAGTCGAGACGGCGAGCGCCTGACGAACCAGCGGGTTGGTCATCTTCTTGAAGTTCGGCAGCACGTAGTCAATGAACGGTGACGCCGGGTCGGTGAAGCGGGCCTTCTGTGCCGCAACCCGTGCCAAGTAGGCCGGCGGAGCAGCGCGGTCGGTGACAGCGAACTTGTCCTTGCCTGCATCAGCGAGCAACCGATCCATGACCGTCTCAGTCGCGAGGCCCTCGATGAACACGAAACTGTCGGGGAGCGCCCGGCGAATGGTGGCATCGTCGGTCTTCGGGTCGTACTTCGGGTTGCGGACGGCTGTGCCGCCCTTCATCTCCGTCCACTTGCCGCTCAGCATGTATGGGCCGTCGGAGAATATCGCGAAGTTCGACGCTGCGCCCTTGTCCTGTGAAGCCTTGAACGGAGAGAAGGCGGGCAACGTGGTCGCGGAGTTGAAGTCACCGACCGCCTTACGCAGGTGGAAGGTGAGGGTGTTGCCCGCGCAGGTGACGGCCTTGTCGAAGTCGGCCTGGTTCTTTTTGGTGTACGGACCGGAGTAGACCGACGCGCCCTTGCTGTCCGTCGGGATGTCGAGGAACTGGATGGCGTAGTTCGGGCCACCGGTGAGGATGCTGGTAGCGAAGGTACGCGAGACGCCGTACTGGACGTCGGCGCACGTGACCGGTGAGCCGTCCTGCCACTTGATGCCGGTCTTCAACGTGAATGTCCAGGTCTTGTTGCCGTTCGAGGCCTTACCGGTGTCCGTGGACAGGTCGGGGTGCAGGGTGTTACTGTCCGTGCCGGCACCGGTGCCGAACTGGACCAGCGTCCGGTAGAACAGCCGCGATGCGTAGGCGATGTCACGCCCGATGTAGACACGCTGCGGATCCCAATGCTCCACCGAGCGCTTAGTCAGGGCATAGATCGTGCCGCCGGTCTTGTCGGACTTTTTGGTGCTGGACTTACTACCGCCGCCACTTGACGAGCACGCCGCTAAGGTGGACAAGGCAACTGCAGCGCTCAAGGCCGCTACAATTGTCCGTCGCGTTATTCTGGCCATGCAATCTTCCTCTTCCTCGAATGCCACAGGTTGAGTGGCACGCATACTGCGGAACGGACGTTCCGCAGAGTCCTATCGCGTCGACTTCGGGTCGAGCGCATCGCGGAGACCGTCTCCGAGCATGTTGAACGAGAGAACGATCAGTACCAAGCACGCCCCGGGAACATAGAAGAACGTCGGGTCCGGATCGGCGTAGGACACCGAGTTGTTCAAGATGTTGCCCAGGCTCGGTGTGGGGGCTTGCAGGCCCACACCGAGGAAGGACAGCGACGCCTCCGCCGAGATGAACAGCGGCAGCGTCAGCGAGATGTAGACGATCAGCGGCGCCCAGAGATTGGGGAGCAGCTCCCGTACCCAGATTCGGCGGCGGGTGGCGCCCAGGCTGCGGGCGGCCTCGACGAACTCCCGGTTGCGCAGCGTGAACACCTGGCCGCGGATGACGCGAGCGAGATAGGGCCAGCCGAAGAAACCGAGTACCAGGATCAAGTAGACGGCGGAGGTCGCCGTCCCCGCAGGCACACCCATTGAGGTGATCCGGTCCCTCAGCACCGGCGACAGCGCGAGCAGCATCAGCAGTTGCGGGAAGGAGAGGATCAGATCCATCGTCCTGCTGAGCCAGAAGTCGGTCGACTTACCCATGTAGCCCGAGATGATGCCGACGGCCAAGCCTATTACCACGCTGAGCAGGGTCGCGGCAGTCGCGATCAGCAGCGAGAAGCTGATCCCGAGCACCACCCGAGAGAAGACATCCCGGCCGGTCCCTGGCTCGACACCGAAGGGGTGCGCGAGCGTCACTCCGCCCAACGAGCCGGTGGGCATCGAACCGAAGCCACCGACGAGCCTGGGGTTGAAACTGTATGGGTCCAGGACGCCGAACGAACGCAGTAACGGCGCGGCAAGGGCAAACAGGACTACGACGACGAGGATGACGAAGGCCGCCATCGAAACCTTGTCGCGACGGAGCCGATGGAACGCGATCTGCGTCGGGGAACGTCCGGCTATTGCCTCGGCCGATGCCTCAGCCGAGTCAACGGACTCGACAGAGGCTTCAAGACCGCCGAGCGGCACAGACATAGATGCCCGATCCTCCTTCGCGTGGCAGCGGGGTGGCGCTGGCCTTTGTTAGCTTGTGGCTAGACGAGGGACGTTATGCCATCACTCGCCCTCGTGGTAGTCAGGCTCGGTGTTGACACCAGATCGTGACTGTCGCGTGCAATACCCGTCACACACAACGGAAATCGTCGGCGAGGGCCGGACCACACTCCGCGGCCTTAGGTGTGCAGACCCATCGTGGGTTCGATTCTCAGCAGCGCGGCGGGTAGGGTTGCCTCCCGGGACGATTCGGACTAATCATCGCATTAGCGGCGATCCCGGATAAACGGAAAGGTAGTGCGTATCTCCGCTACCGTCGCCGCATCGATGTCGGCAACCAGCACTGATTCTCCGATACTGGCCTCGGCGAGGGTGCGCCCCAGCGGGTCGATGATGGCCGAGTCCCCGACATGCTCCAGGTCCTTGACCCTGCCGACGCGATTGACGCCGAGGACGTAGGCCTGGTTCTCGATCGCGCGGGCGCGCAGCAGCGTGCGCCAGTGTTCGCGGCGCGGTTCGGGCCAGTTCGCCGGGACGACGTACAGGTCGGTGTCGGTGGCCCGCGCCCAGAACTCGTCGGCGAAGCGGAGGTCATAGCAGACGAAGACCGTCACCCGCAGGCCCTCGACGTCGACGGTGAGGTGGCGCTCGCCCGCGGCGTAGCGCTCGTGCTCGCCCGCGTAGCTGAACGGGTGGATCTTCGCGTACCGGTGCACCGTGCCGCCCGGAGTCGCGATCACCGCGTTGTTGCGATAGCGGCCGTCGCGGCCGCGCTGCGCGATCGAGGCGACCACATGGGTGTCGTGCTCGCGGGCTTGGTCGGCCAGGAACGCCTCGATCGGTCCGCCCTCGTCCTCGGCGATCCGCTCGGGGTGCATCGAGAAACCGGTCGCGAACATTTCGGTGAGCGCGATGAGCCGCGCACCCGACGCTGCGGCTTGGGCGATGAGCGGGGCGACGTGACGTTTCGTCGCTGCGGGGTCCTCCCACACGATGTCGTGCTGGATCGCGGCGACCTTCACGGTTGCGCCTGCGTCAGCCTGCGCAGGGCCTCGTCGATGACATCAGGGCGCTTGCAGAATGCGAACCGCACGAAACTGTCGCCGGCGGACGAGTCGTAGAAGACGCTGCTCGGGATCGCGACCACGGCGGCGCGGCGCGGTAGGTCGCGGCAGTACTCGACGGCGTCGGCGTGGACATCGACCGTCGCGAAGTACGTCGCCTGCGGGACGATGACGTCGCAGCCGAGCGAGGCGAGGCCGTCGCAGAGCAGGTCCCGCTGCCGCTGGAGTTGCGTGGCGACGCCGTCGAAATAGGCCATGTCGGCCGAGAGCGCCCCGGCCACGGCAGGCTGGAACGGCGCGCCGTTGACGTAGGTGAGGAACTGCTTGACCGTGCGCACTGCATTGAGCAGGGGTGCCGGCGCGCACGCCCAGCCGATCTTCCAGCCGGTGACGCTGAACGTCTTGCCGGCGCTGCTGATCGTGACCGTCCGCTCGCGCATGCCCGGCAGCGTGGCGATGGGCAGGTGGCGCCGGCCGTCGAAGGTCAGGTGCTCGTACACCTCGTCGGAGATGACGATCAGATCGTGCTCGCGGGCCAGTTCTGCAATGACCGTGAGTTCGTCGGCGCTGAACACCTTGCCCGTCGGGTTGTGTGGCGTGTTGAGCAGGATGGCCTTGGTATGCGGGGTGATCGCGGCGCGCAGCGCGCTCCGGTCGAAGCCCCACCCGTCGCCGTCGCGCTCCAGGGTGACTGTGCGGCGCCGGGCGCCGGCCAGGGCGACGCAGGCCGGGTAGGAGTCGTAGTACGGCTCGAACAGCACGACGTCGTCGCCGGGGCCGGCCAACGCGAGGATGGCGGCCGCGATCGCCTCGGTGGCCCCGGCCGTGACGAGCACTTCCCCGTCGGGGGCGTAGTCGAGTGCGTAGTGGCATTGCTGGTGTGCCGCGATCGCCTCGCGTAGTGCCGGGATCCCGGGGCCGGGCGGGTACTGGTTGTAACCGGCCCGGATGGCCTCGACCGCGGCGGCGAGCAGTTCGGTCGGCCCGTCGGTGTCAGGGAATCCCTGACCGAGATTCACGCTGTTCGTGCTGAGCGCGAGCGCGGACATCTCGGCGAAGATCGTCGTGCCGAAGCCCCGCATGCGTTCGACGAGCGGGTCCGCGCTGAGCACGCCGTCGAGCCTAACCCGGTCCCACCCCCAGGTCCCCCGGCCCCGGGTCCCCCGCCTTTGACCCCGCCAGCGCTGCAAATTCCCGCTCCCAGCGACGCTGACGGGGTCAAAGCGGATATTGGCCTGTGGATAACCGCGCGGGGCGTGCGGCGCGCGGGCATGGTGGCGCACATGCGCGAAACTCCACCCGTTGCCGAGCGCCAATGCGGAGTGTTCTCCGAGGCACAGGCACGCCGCTGCGGATGGACGCAATCCGCGCTGCGTTGTGCCGTGCGATCCGGCCGCCTCATCCGGCTGCGCGCTGGCGCCTTTCAGCTGGCTGAATTAGGTGATCTGGACCAGTTCACGCAGGCTCGGTGGCGACACGCGGCACCGGGGATCGCCGCCGCACTGACCACACCGGGCGCCCAGGCCAGTCATTCGACCGCAGCCGTCCTACACAGACTGCCGCTGGCGTTCCTGCCGGATCTGCCTTGCGTGTCGGTTGTGCCGTGGCACACCGGCGAGGTCTGCAGAGTTCATGTCCACCGGACGACGAGCGCCGGCTTCACGCTGCCCGTCGGCCAGGTCGAGTGCACGAGCGTCGCGCGTATCGTCGTCGACCTAGCGCGCGAGCACGGGTCGTCAGCAGGCGTTGTGCCTCTTGATTTCGCCCTTCGTCGCGGGCTGGTGAGCGCCGCTCAGCTTGCCACCACATTGGAACATTGCCGCGGTTGGCCCGGAGTTACACAGGCACGAGCCGCGATCGCGTCCGCCGACGTGCGCAGCGAATCGCCTCTGGAATCGCTCAGCCGTCTCAAGTTTCCGATCTTCGATTTGCCAATGCCGGAGCTGCAAACCTCGATTGGCGACCGCCGGGGCCGGTTCATCGGTCGCGTCGATTTCTATTGGGACGAGTTCGGCGTCGTCGGCGAGGTTGACGGCCTGCAGAAATACGACGACCTGAGCCGGCCGATTCTTCGCAACGAAAAGCTGCGGCAGGAATATCTCGAGGAGACCGGCTTGATCGTCGTGCGTTGGGGTCAGCAGCAGCTTTCGTCGTTCGAGGTCGTGGCCGAGCGGCTGTCCCGCGCCTTCGCCCGGGGGGTTGCTCGCCGTCCGGAAGACCGCAGCTGGACCGTCCTCAATCACCCGACAGCAGCAACTTTGACCCCGGCAGCGTCGCTAATAGCGCTATCCAGCGACGCTGGCGGGGTCAAAGCCGATGGAGCCTGGGGTTAGGACTGGGGCTTCTTGGCGCGGCCGCGGAGCTTCTCGCGGTCCTGCCCGGCCAGGGTCAGCTTGCGCATCCGCACGGTCGCCGGCGTGACCTCGACACATTCGTCGTCACGGCAGTACTCGAGCGCCTGTTCGAGCGAGAGCGCCCGGTGCGGGATGAGCGGCACCAGCACGTCGCTCGAGGACTGGCGCATGTTGGTGAGCTTCTTCTCCTTCGTCGGATTCACGTCCATGTCGTCCTGACGCGAGTTCTCGCCGACGATCATGCCCTCGTAAACCTGGGTGCCCGGCCCGACGAACATCGTGCCGCGCTCCTGCAGGTTGGACAGCGCGAAGCCGGTCGTCATACCGCGCCGGTCGGCCACCAGGGATCCGCTCGGCCGGGTGCGGATGTCGCCAACCCATGGCTCGTAGCCCTCGTGGATGTGGTGCAGCAGGCCGGTGCCGCGCGTCTCGGTGAGGAACTCGGTGCGAAAACCGATCAGGCCGCGCGCCGGCACCAGGTACTCCATCCGGATCCAGCCGGTGCCGTGGTCGACCATCTGCTCAAGGCGGCCCTTGCGCAGCGCGAGCAGCCGGATGACGACGCCCTGGTAGTCCGACGGGGTGTCGATCGTCATGCGCTCCATGGGCTCGTGCAGCTTGCCGTCGATGATGCGGGTGACGACCTGCGGCTTGCCCACGGTGATCTCGAAGCCCTCGCGGCGCATGATCTCCACGAGGATCGCCAGCTGCAGCTCGCCGCGACCCTGCACCTCCCAGGTGTCGGGACGCTCGGTCGGCAGCACTCGGATCGAGACGTTGCCGACCAGCTCCGCTTCGAGCCGGTTGATGACTTGGCGCGCGGTGAGCTTCTTGCCCGACTCCCCTGCCAGCGGTGCGGTATTGATGCCGATCGTCATCGAGATGGACGGTTCGTCGATGGTGATCACGGGCAAGGGCCGCGGGTCGTCGGGGTCGGCCAGCGTCTCGCCGATCGTGATTTCGGGGATGCCGGCGATCGCGATGATGTCGCCCGGCCCCGCCGACTCGGCGGGGAAGCGATCCAGCGCACGGGTCAGCAGCAGTTCGGTGATCTTCACGCGCTCGACGGTTCCGTCGGCGCGACACCAGGCGGCCTGCTGGCCCTTGCGGATCGTGCCGTTGTGCACGCGGCACAGCGCGAGCCGGCCGAGGTACGGCGAGGCGTCGAGGTTGGTGACGTGGGCCTGCAGCGGCGCGTCGTCGTCGAAGGTCGGCGCCGGGATGGCGGACAGGATCGTCTCGAACAGCGGCTGAAGATCTTCCTCTGCCGGCATCGCGCCGTTCCCGGGCCGCTTCAGCGACGCGCGGCCGGCCCTCGCGCAGGCATAGACGATCGGGAACTCGATCTGCTCCGCGGTCGCGTCCAGGTCCAGGAAGAGCTCGTAGGTCTCGTCGACGACCTCGGCGATGCGGGCATCGGGCCGGTCGACCTTGTTGATCACCAGGATGACCGGCATGCCCGCAGACAGGGCCTTGCGCAGCACGAAGCGCGTCTGGGGCAGCGGCCCTTCGGACGCGTCGACGAGCAGCACGACGCCGTCTACCATCGACAGACCGCGTTCGACCTCTCCGCCGAAGTCGGCGTGGCCGGGCGTGTCGATGATGTTGATCGTCAGCCGCTCGCCGTTGGGCATCACGTGATCGACGGCCGTGTTCTTGGCCAGGATCGTGATGCCCTTCTCGCGCTCCAGGTCGTTGGAGTCCATGACGCGTTCGTTCACGTCGCCGGTGTCGGCCTGGTGCGCACTGAACGCACCCGACTGCCAGAGCATCGCGTCGACCAGCGTCGTCTTGCCGTGGTCGACGTGCGCGACGATCGCGACGTTACGCAGATCTAGCCGCTGTCCCATCAGGAGTTCCTCTTTCGGTCAGTGCTTTTCAGCGGGCTCGCTGCGCTGGGCGCGGACGGCGCTCGGCGTGCTGCGGGCTGCGAGATGACCCCCCGGCGTTCGGACGGCGGTGCGCGTTGCGGCCACCTCGCTCGGAACGACCGATGTGCGGTGCGCTGCCATCGGCCCGCGGTGCGACGGCCTTCCTCGGACGTGCTTCGACGACCGCCACACCACTCGGCTGGCGCGCGCCGGTCACCCGGTGCACGGCCGGATCGCCGGCGACGGCGTCACGCTGCTCCGGGTGCACGCCCGCAGCGCCGAGCATCTTGCGCACGTCGCGCTCTTCGGCCGGCGTGGTCAGCAACACGACGACGCCGCTCTCGCCGGCCCGCGCGGTGCGACCGGAGCGGTGCAGGTAGTCCTTCGGGTCAGCCGGCGGGTCGACGTGCAGAACCAGGCTGACATCGTCGACGTGGATGCCGCGCGCGGCGACGTCGGTGGCGATGAGCACGGGCACCGAGCCGTCGCGGAACGCCTCGAGCGCGCGGTTGCGCTGCGACTGCGAGCGACCGCCGTGCAGCGCGCCGGCGGATACGCCGATACGGCCGAGGTTGCGCGCCACTCGGTCGGCGCCGTGCTTGGTGCGCACGAAACAGAGCGTTCGCCCCTCGCGCGCGGCGATCGCGGCGACCAGGTCGAACTTCGCGTCGAAGGGAACCCGGAAGAGGTGGTGGGCCATCGAGTCGATCGACGCTTCGACGGTGCTCAGCGCGTGTACCGAGGGCTTTTCGAGGTAGTTCTCGACGAGCGTCGCGACGTCGCCGTCGAGGGTTGCGGAGAAGAGCAGTCGCTGGCCACCGCGCGGCGTCTGGTCGAGCAGTCGGCGCACGACGGGCAAGAAGCCGAGGTCGGCCATGTGGTCGGCCTCGTCGAGCACCGTCACCTCGACTGAGCCGAGGTTGCAGGAGCGACGTTCGATCAGGTCTTCGAGCCGGCCGGGTGTGGCGACGAGGATGTCGACGCCCTTCTCCAGCGACTGGATCTGCTTGCTGATCGGCAGGCCGCCGGCGACCAGGCGCACGGACACGCCACACGCGGAGGCCAGCGGTGCGAGCGCGTCGGTGACCTGCATGGCGAGTTCGCGGGTCGGCACAAGTACCAGCCCGCGCGGGCGGCGCGGTGCCGACGGCGCACCTTCGAGGCGCGCGATCAGCGGCAGGCCGAACGCCAGCGTCTTGCCGGAGCCGGTGGCGGCGCGGCCGAGCAGATCACGCCCGGCCAGCACATCGGGAATGGTGGCGGCCTGGATCGGGAACGGCGTCGTGATCCCATTGCGGGACAGGGCCGTGACGACCGGCCGCGGCAGGCCAAGTTCGGCGAAGCTCGCCAGGTTCTCGGTGGGGACGACGCTGACGGGCAGCGAGTCCCAGACGGTACGCGACGCCGCCGGGCGGCGCGGGGCGGCCGAACCGCGCGAAGCGGACCGGGGCGCGGCGAAACCGCGCGAGGAAGTACGGGGCACAAAAGATCCTTCGGGACAGTGGCACGTCCCGGCAATCCGCGATTCGATAACGCGGTTCTGGCACGAGCCCGACGCGGTGATCGCGTCGATCATGGAGCTGCATACGCGGGCAATCGGTGCCCGCCAACTGTGTCCAGTCTACGGGTTGCGCGTCGGCTTCGCGACCAAACGCGATTGCGGCCCGTCAATACGCCATTATCTCGGCATGAGCGCTGCGGACGCGGAGCCGATGACGCCGGCCTACCGCGTCGTCGTCGCGCTCGGCGCACCGGTCATGTGGCCGTGGTCGCGGTTACGGGTCAGCGGCCTCGAACACTTACCCGCCAGCGGCCCGACCCTGCTCATCGCCAACCACGACAGCTACTGGGATCCGATCGCGATCGCCGTGGCAGCACGGCACCGGAGGCAGGTCCGGGCGCTCGCCAAGTCGACGATCTGGAAGCTGCGCCCGATCGGCTGGCTGATGGACGGCATGGGCCACATCCCGATCGAGCGCGGCGCCGGCGACACGGGGGCGATCGAGGCCGCCGTGCGCGAACTGAGGGCGGGGGCCTGCATCGGCGTGTTCCCCGAGGGCACCCGTTCGCTTGGGCGGGAACTGCGGGCCCGCAGCGGGGCGGGCCGACTACTGCTGGCGGTACCCGAAGCGAGGATCGTCTGCGCACGCGTCACCGGCACCACCGACGTCGTGCGGCTGCCCAAGCGGCCTTGGGTCACCGTCGAGTTCTTCGCACCCGCGGGAGGCCGCCCCAAGCCGGGCGAGAGCGCCACCGAACTGATGGCGCGCCTGCTCGCCGAACTGCGCGACGGGGCGCCACCGACCGTCCCCGGCCGCAGGCGGACCGCAGCCAACTTCCGGGTGCGGCTCGAGTCCGGTTAGGCACCGCTAGACGTTGAAGCGGGACATAGAGGGGTACCAAATCGGACAGCCGTTTGACGGCGCCATGTGCCTCTAGGCCCCGTAGATGCTGGGATGTGGCTTGCTGTTGTCTCTCGTCGTCAGGCGCCGTTCGTCACTGGCACCGGGCCCACGGTGCCGTCGTGGCGAATGAACGTCCGCGCCAGCGTCCGCGACGTGACCGGCGAAGGCAACCAGAAATGCAACCGGACGCGAAGGACCCGGTGCGGCGTGAGCTGGCAGACCGCAGTGGCCGGCGCGGAGGTGGCTGTACCCGCGAGGCGAGCAACGCACCGAGGACCATTGGACAGCGAGGGCGATGCCGGGAAACTGCGAGCCGTTTCACCCGGAGCGGCGCGAGGTCGCCCCTGCCGGGGCGTGTCGTGCGAGGTTACCAACTCTGGGATGGGTCTATCGTGTCGGCTATAGCGAGGAAGGTCAGGCCGAGCCGATCGGTTTGATGGATCCTCGGCCCGCGCGGAGCGTTCTTCACCCGACTTTGAGTGA
The DNA here is from genome assembly GCA_036833255.1 of Jatrophihabitantaceae bacterium. Classification (GTDB taxonomy): domain Bacteria; phylum Actinomycetota; class Actinomycetes; order Mycobacteriales; family Jatrophihabitantaceae; genus QHCC01. The sequence goes on along the minus strand of DAITQD010000003.1, from coordinate 19,298 downwards.
TTCGCGACCTGCTGGCCGGGCGGGACGTTGGTTGGAAGGGTGAATGCTTGTGACACCGATGATTGGGTTGGCTCGCGCGGGTTGTGTGCGTCGTTGGTTCGCGGTGGGCACCACGGTCGCTGTGGTGATCTTAGGTGGGGTCGCTGGGATGTCGCCGGCGTGGGCGGCCCAGCCCCCGGTCGGGTTGGGGACGGCGACCTCGTTCGCGGTTTTGGCGGGCACGACGGTCACCAACACCGGCTCATCGGTCATCTCTGGAGACCTTGGTGTCAGCCCGGGCAAGGCCATCGTCGGCTTCCCGCCAGGACATGTAATCAACGGAGTCCAGCACAAGGGCGATGCCATCGCGCTACAGGCTAAAAACGCTCTGACGACCGGCTACAACGATGCGGCGGGGCGGACCCCGGCCACCGTCGCGCCGAGCGACCTCGGCGGCAAGACCCTGTCCCCAGGGGTGTACAAGGCGTCCTCCGCGCTGGGTCTGACCGGCACGGTCACCCTGGACGCGAAGAGTGATCCGAACGCGGTGTTCGTGTTCCAAGCGGTATCGACCCTGATCACGGCGTCGAACAGCACGGTCAAGTTGATCGGTGGGGCCCAAGCGTGCAACGTGTTCTGGCAGGTGGGTAGCTCGGCGACGCTGGGCACTAGAACCACTTTCGTCGGCAGTATCTTGGCGTTGACTTCGGCGACGGTGCGGACCGGGGCTACTGTCGCCGGACGGGTGTTGGCTCGAAACGGCCAAGTCAGTCTGGCCGCCAACATCATCACCCGACCGACGTGCCTCGCCCCAAGCACGACGTCGACAGGCACGACGACAGCACCCGGCGGCGGTACCCCGACCGGTGTTCCGGCGGGCTCGGGCGGCGAAGCCGGCACCATCAGTCAGCGCACCATCGAGGTTGCAATCCTCGCCGGTGTCGGTGGTCTCGCATTGCTCGTGTTCGGCGTGTACGGAGCGAGCCGACGACGCAGTAGGCGGCACTGAGCCGTCCGGTGCGTGGCGGTTCCGGAGCCTCTCGAACGAGGTTTCGGAACCGCCGAGCGATGTTCAGCGCCGCCGCGCTCCTCGGCCTGGCGCTGGTACTCGGCAGCGCGTATGAGCTGGTGGGCAGTAAGCCAACACCCCGCGACTTCGGTGCCGGGTATCAAAGCAAGTCGGTGGCTTCCTCGGCTGCGCCCGATTCAACTGCGCGGGCCGCGTCCTCTCCCCACAAGTCAACTGCGCGGGCGCCTTCCTCAGCGCCGAAGTCAGCGGTGCCGGTGATGGGTGCCGGCCCTCCTGGGTGGCTTGTACTGCCCACGCTCGGTGTACGCGCTCACATTCGAAATGTTTTCACCACCGACGGGGTTCTGGGGGTGCCCGACAATCCGGCCGAGGTCGGCTGGTGGACCGGCAGCGTTCCCGCGGGCTCATCAACTGGTTCGACCGTCATCGACGGGCATGTCGATTCTGCGGTCACCGGCACGGGAGCGCTCTTCCACTTGACGGACCTGGCCGCGGGCGACCCAATCTCCGTCACCACTGCCACCGGTCTCGTGGTGCGTTACCGGGTCACCGGCCGCCGGGTGTTCGACAAACATCAGGGGCTGCCTGCGGATCTGTTCGTAACCACAGGCCCCCCACGTCTCGTTCTCATCACCTGCGGCGGCCCGTTCGACTCGACTGCCCGCAGCTATCTGGACAACATCGTCATTTTTGGGACGCCCACTGCGTGAGATGACGGCGTCGCCCTGTCCTCCGACACAGGGTCGGGGCAAGGTCTGGCTGGTGCTCGCTCCGAAGGGCTACGGGCCAGGCCTCACATCCGCGGTGCGAAACCCGAACGTCGAGGGGACCGGCTCGTCGCGCCCGTCGGCGATGCCGCGCATCGTCTTGCGCAGCATCTTGCCCGACCGGGTCTTCGGCAGCCCCTGCACCACCGACACGTCCGGGAACGCGGCGACCGGCCCGATGTCTCGCCGCACCGCCGCCACGAGCTCGCTGCGCAGCGTCTCCTCGTCGATGCTCACGCGCTCTTGAGCACGATGAGAGTGAAACCGCGATTATCCGCCGTACACCGCTGACGTGACTTACCCCTTGTGCAAGGCTATGAACGAGGCGTGGAGGGCTACCATCGACAACCAACAGAAGCCGTCGAGCGTGAAGAGCTAACGTTCCTCGGCAGGACTAACCGGACTATCCGGGACTGTCGCGCCGTCCGGAGCACGTGTGCCAACGTTTACCGGCACCCCAGCCACGCTCTACACATTGAAGCGGAAGTCGACGACGTCGCCGTCGGCCATGACGTAGTCCTTGCCCTCGATGCGCACCTTGCCCCGGGCCTTCGCTTCAGCCATCGAGGCGGCGTCGACGAGTTCGGCGTAGGAAACCACCTCAGCCTTGATGAAGCCGCGCTCGAAGTCGGTGTGGATGACACCCGCGGCCTGCGGAGCGGTGGCGCCGACTGGAATCGTCCAGGCGCGCGCCTCCTTCGGGCCGGCGGTGAGGTAGGTCTGCAGACCGAGGGTCGCAAAGCCGACCCGAGCGAGCAGATCGATGCCCGACTCCTGCTGCCCCATCGACTGCAGTAGTTCCAGTGCCTCGGCCGGATCCAGTTCGATCAGCTCTGACTCGGTCTTCGCGTCGAGGAAGATCGCCTCGGCCGGCGCGACGATGGCGCGCAGTTCGTCGGTGAACGCCGCGTCTGCGATCTCGTCCGGGTCGACGTTGAAGACGTAGAGGAACGGCTTGGCCGTCATCAGGTGCAGTTCGCGCAACGGCTCGCGGTCCAGCCCGGCGCCGAAGATCGTCTGCCCGGTCTCGAGTACGTTCCACGCTTCCTCGACCGCGGCCACCACGGCGACCTTGTCCTTCGAGAGCCGGGCCTCCTTCTGTAGCCGCGGCAGCGCCTTCTCGATCGTCTGCAGGTCGGCCAGGATCAGCTCGGTGTTGATCGTCTCGATGTCGTCGCGCGGGCTGATCTTGCCGTCGACGTGCACGACGTCGGGGTCGCTGAACGCCCGGATGACCTGGCAGATCGCGTCGGCCTCGCGGATGTTGGCGAGGAACTTGTTGCCCAGCCCGGCACCCTCACTGGCACCTTTGACGATGCCGGCGATGTCGACGAACGACACCACGGCCGGGATGATCTTCACCGAGGCGAAAATCTTCGCGAGGGCGTCCAGGCGCGGATCCGGCACGCCCACCACGCCGACGTTCGGGTCGATCGTCGCGAACGGGTAGTTGGCCGCGAGGACGTCGTTCTTCGTCAGGGCGTTGAACAGGGTGGACTTGCCCACGTTGGGCAGGCCGACGATGCCGATAGTCAGGGTCACAGGCCGCAAGTCTAGGTCTTGGCGTGTCGGCGCCCGAAATTGTCGGAGGGGGGTGTGAACATCGAGCTATGGACGTCACCGCTGTTGTTCTCACCTTGCTCGCCCTTGCCGTCGGGCTGGCGATCGGCTGGTTGCTCGCGCGCCAGCGGGCCGAGGTCGGCACCCGCGTCGCGCTCACCGAGGCGGCCGGCTTGCGTGTCGCGCTCGAGTCCGAGCGGTCTGGGGCAGCCCAGCGCGAGGCGATGTTGGTACGTACCGACGCGCAGTTGCGCGAGCTGTTCGGCTCGCAGGCCGCCGAGGCGCTGCAGCGCAACGGCGAGGCGGTCATCAAGCTGGCCGAGGCGCAGTTCGCGAAGACGGCCACGGCGGCCGGGGGCGACCTGGCCCAGCGCCAGCAGGCCATCGACGCGCTGGTGAGTCCGCTGCGCGAATCGCTGGTCAAGGTGCAACAGCAGCTCGCCGAGGCCGAAAAGGGGCGTGCCACGTCCGACACCGCGCTGCGCGAACAGGTGCTGGCGATGAGTCATGCCTCCGAGCAGGTGCGCAGCGAGACCTCGCAGCTCGTCACCGCCCTGCGGGCGCCCCAGATCCGCGGCCGGTGGGGTGAGATGCAGCTCGAGCGCGTGGTCGAGGCTGCCGGGATGACCGAGCACGTCGACTACGAAACCCAGGCGAGCGTGACGGCCGACGACGGCTCCGTCCAGCGCCCGGACCTGGTGGTGCGGCTCTGCGGCGGCAAGAACGTCGTCGTCGACTCCAAGGTGGCCTTCAGCGCATACCTCGAGGCGATGGAGGCACGCGACGAAGCCACCCACGACGACCGGATGAAGGCGCACGCCAAGCACCTGCGCGCCCACATCGACTCGCTGTCGGCCAAGGCGTACTGGGAGCGGTTCAGCCCGACGCCGGAGTTCGTCGTGTGCTTCGTACCGGCCGACGCGTTCCTCGACGGCGCGCTGCGCGAGGAACCCACCCTGCTCGAGTACGCATTCGGGAAGAACGTCGTACTGGCCACGCCGTCCACCTTGGTCGCGCTGCTGCGCACGGTCGCCTACAGCTGGCGTCAGGAGGCCCTCGCCGCGAATGCCGCAGAGGTGCACACGCTCGGACGCGAGCTGTACCAGCGGCTGTCGACGATGGGCGGGCACATCGACAAACTCGGTCGATCCCTGGGCTCGGCGGTGAGCTCGTACAACCAGACGGTGTCCTCGCTGGAGAGCCGTGTGCTCGTCACCGCCCGCCGGATGTCCGATCTGAAGGTGGTCGGTCCGGCTGACCTGCTGGACACGCCGAAGCAAGTCACCGAAGCTGCGCGGTCCACCCAGGCGCCCGAGCTCACCGACCAGCGGGTCGTGGCGCTGCCCAAACAGCGCCGAGTGATCGGCCAGACCGAACTCCCCGGAGCCATGCCCGAGGCTGCCGGCGGGCGGTCCTAGTCGACCCGCGCCTCCGCCGGCGCGTACCTCCACGGTGCACTACGCCCCGGCAGGTACCGTGAGCTGAACTGCACGCGCCAGAAGCCGGGCATCAGGTCCCGCCGACCGCGGAGGAGTCCCACTGTGGTGAACGCGCCGGCTCCCTACGGTGCGCGCCGCCCTCCGCCGACGGATTCGCGCTACGGCGACGCCTCGGGCGACGACTGGGGCCAGTCCACCTCGACCCGCGCCGCATACCTCGGCGACGAACCGGTCCTCCAGAGCAGGCCACCGGCCCGCGAGCGGGGTCTGCCGGGCTGGGCAGCGCTGCTCGTGCTGCTCGTCATCGCGGGCATCGGCGGAATCATCGACACGATCAGCGGCGCCCAGGTCCGCGGCGGCTTCAACATCGGCATCGTGGTGGCCTCGATCGTCGCGATGCTGGTGGTCCGCCGCTCGGCGATGTTCCCGATCATCATTGCGCCGCCGCTGGTCTATTCCGCCGCCTCCGCGGCGATGCTGTATCTGCGTTCTGGTGGCCTGCACGACAAGAAGGTGCTCTTCGACGGTGCCGCCAACTGGCTGGTCTACGGCTTCCCGGCGATCGCTGCGGCCACCGCCGGCGTGCTGATCATCGGCGGCATCCGGCTCATCACCCATCGCTAGTTCGCCCGATGGTGGTGCCCTCGGGGCGGGCGTTCGCGCCGGTGCGCAGGTCGCGACGCAACTCCTGCGGCAGCGCGAAGGTGAGCCGCTCCTCGGTGTGGCTCACCTCCTGCAGGTCCGCATAGCCGTGCGACGCCAGCCAGTCAGTGACCTCGTGCACCAGGATCTCGGGCACCGAGGCGCCCGATGACAATCCGACGGATGTGACGCCGTCGAGCCAGGCCGGATCGATCGCGTCGGCGTTCTCGACCAAGTAAGCGGCGTGCGCGCCCGCGGCGGCCGCGACCTCGACCATCCGCACCGAGTTGGACGAGTTGGCCGAGCCGACGACCAGGAACAGCTCGACTTGCGGGGCGATCGTCTTCACCGCCGCCTGCCGGTTCTGGGTGGCATAGCAGATGTCGTCCGAGGGCGGGGACTGCAGCGACGGGAATCGCTCGCGCAGCGCGTCGACGGTCTGCATGGTCTCGTCGACCGACAGCGTCGTCTGCGACAGCCAAACGACCTTCTCCGGGTCGCGCACCTCGATGCCCGTGACGTCGGCGGGCCCGTCGACGACGATGATGTTCTCCGGCGCCTCGCCGCTCGTGCCGACGACCTCCTCGTGCCCCTCGTGGCCGATGAGCAGGATGTCGAAGTCGTCACTGGCGAAGCGGCGCACCTCGTGGTGCACCTTTGTCACGAGGGGGCAGGTGGCGTCGATCGCCTTGAGCCCGCGCTGGGCCGCCTCGGCGTGAACCGACGGCGCCACCCCGTGCGCGGAGAACACCACCAATCCGCCCTCAGGCACCTCGTCGGTCTCCTCGACGAAGACGGCGCCGCGCGCCTCGAGCGCCTGCACGACGTGCAGGTTGTGCACGATCTGCTTGCGTACGTACACCGGCGCACCGTAGTGGTCCAAAGCGAGCTCGACGGTCTGCACCGCCCGGTCGACGCCGGCACAGTAACCGCGCGGCTTGGCCAGCAACACCCGCCGGTGCGGTTGGTTGGCTGCGTGGATGGCATCCGGCTGAGTCGAGGTCATAACTTTCGATGGTACGGATTGCGCGGATACGGCAGGCTGGAGCCATGCCGCAGCTCCCGACCCCCCTTCGCGCGGCCCTGGGCCTCGTCGCGACGGCGATGGACGAAGCCCGCCACCTCCCCGACAAGGCGATCGAGCTGCCTATGCTCGCGGTGAGCACCGCGTTGCAGATATCGCTGCGCGCCCAGCAGCGCTACGCCCACCTTGCCGCCCGCGGCGACGATCTGCTGAACCGCCGCCAGACCACCGACGACGCACCGCCGTGGGCCACGTTCGACGAGCCGGTCGCTGTCGAGAAGTTGGACGCCGTCAAGGACGAGTCGAAGCCACCGCGCAAGGGGGTCCGGCGGCCGCGCAATGCCAAGCCGTCGGCGTTCGACGCGATCGGCGACGAGTAGCGCGGGCAGGGTCGACAGTGGCACGGCTCGAGACGTCGCCCGACAAGCCGATTCCGGTGCGGGTCGTCGCGCAGAAGATCGGCGAGTGGATCGCCCGGCTCGGCGAGATCTGGATCGACGGGCAGATCGCCCAGGTGACCCGGCGGCCCGGCATGGCTACCCAGTTCCTGACGCTGCGCGACCCGGACGCCAACATCTCGCTCAGCGTGACCTGCGGGCGGGGCGTCCTCGGCGACGCGATTGCCGAAGGCTCGCGGGTCGTGCTGCGGGCCCGACCCGATTTCTACGTCGAGCGAGGGACGCTGAGCCTGCGCGCCCTCGAGATTCGCCAGGTCGGCCTGGGTGAGCTGCTTGCCCGGCTCGAGGCGCTGAAGAAGCTGTTCGCCGCGGAGGGGCTGTTCGCCGCGGACCGCAAACGGGCCCTGCCGTTCCTGCCTCGCTGCATCGGCCTGATCACCGGACGGGCCAGCGCCGCCGAGCGCGACATCGTCGAGAACGCGCGGCGCCGCCTGCCCGACGTGGCGTTCCGCGTCGAGAACGTCGCGACGCAGGGAGCCGCCGCGGTCAGCGAGGTGGTTGCCGCGCTGCGCCGCCTGGACGGCGACGCCGCGGTCGACGTCATCGTCATCGCGCGCGGCGGCGGCAGCGTCGAGGACCTGCTGCCGTTCAGCAACGAGACCCTCATTCGCGCCGTCTCGGCAGCGCGGACGCCGGTGGTGAGCGCCATCGGCCACGAGACCGACACGCCGCTGCTCGACTTCGTCGCCGACCTTGCCGTGTCGACGCCGACCGATGCCGCGAAACGGATCGTCCCCGACCTGGCCGACGAACTGCGCGAGCTGGGCGGCCTGCGCGACCGGGTCAGGGGCTCCGCTCGCCGGCGGCTGGGCCGCGAAGCCGAGCTGATGGCCGGCCTGCCCGAGCGGTTGCGGGCGACGCTGCAGGCGCGGATCGAGCGTGACCGCGGCGAGGCCGGCTCGCTGCGCGACCGTGCGCGGCGGCGGGCGGGCGGCCTGGTCGACGCCGCAGGCACCGACCTCGGGCATGTACGGGCCCGGCTGCACTCGCTCTCGCCGCAGTCGACGCTCGACCGCGGGTATGCGGTGGTGCGCCGCACGGACGGGACGGTTATCCGCGACGCCGCCGACGCGCGCGGCGCACTGCGTATCCGGGTCGCGCGCGGCGAGTTCGACGCCGTCGCCAAGTAGGCTCGCGTGTCATGACGGAGCCGGGGTACGAGGCGGCGCGCGCGGAGTTGCGTGAGGTGGTCGGCAAGCTCGAGTCCGGCGGACAGACGCTCGAGGAGTCACTGGTGCTGTGGGAACGCGGCGAGGTACTCGCCGACATTTGCCAACGCTGGCTCGACGGTGCGAGTGCCCGACTCGACGACGCCATCGCCGCACACGACGCGGCGCCACCGGCAGAGCGCTAGAGCGCCGCGGCGTCCGGTCCGGGCGGCGTACCTACAGCACCGCGATCGCGACGAGCAGCCGCGGCGCCGCGAGTGAGTATCGCCGCCTCTGCCTCTGCAAGGATGGGACCCACCCACCGTGTCGAGAGGAAGCCCGCCATGTCCGACGGACCCCCCGACACCACGGCCGACGACGTTTCCGCAAGCCCGAACATCCCGCCCGCCCTGGCCGTCAAGCGCGAGGCACCCGACCGCAACCTCGCGCTGGAACTGGTGCGCGTCACCGAGGCCGCGGCGATGGCCGCCGGTCGCTGGGTCGGCCGGGGGGACAAGAACGGCGGCGACGGCGCGGCCGTCGACGCGATGCGGGCGCTCATCGGCACCGTCTCGATGCGTGGCGTCGTCGTCATCGGCGAGGGCGAGAAGGACGAAGCGCCGATGCTGTTCAACGGCGAGGAGGTCGGGGACGGCACGGGCGCCCTGTGCGACGTGGCGGTCGACCCGATCGACGGCACCACGCTGATGGCCAAGGGCATGCCGAACTCGATCGCCGTCATCGCGGTCGCGGAGCGCGGCACGATGTTCGATCCGTCGGCGGTGTTCTACATGGACAAGATCGCGGCCGGTCCGGAGGGTGCCGACGTGATCGACATCAATGTCCCGACCGCCGAAAACATTCGCCGCGTCGCCAAGGCCAAGCGCGGCCACCCGGAGGACGTCACTGTCTGCATCCTCGACCGGCCGCGTCACAAGAAACTCGTGCAGGAGGTCCGCGAGGCCGGCGCACGCATCCGCTTCATCACCGACGGTGACGTCGCCGGCGCGATCTCGGCGGCCCGACCCGGAACCGGCGTCGACCTGCTGCTCGGCATCGGCGGCACGCCCGAGGGCATCATCGCCGCCGCCGCGCTACGTTGCATGGGCGGCGTCATGCAGGCCAAGCTCTGGCCGCAGGACGACGACGAGCGGCAGAAGGCTATCGGCGCGGGGCACGACCTGGACCGCGTCCTCACCACCGAGGATCTGGTGTCCGGCGAGGACATCTTCTTCTGCGCCACGGGGATCACCGACGGCGAACTGCTGCGCGGCGTGCGCTACTACGCCGACTCGTTGCAGACCGAGTCGATCGTCATGCGCTCGAAGTCCGGCACGATCCGTCTCGTCGATTCCTTGCACCAACTCGGCAAACTGCGGGCATACTCCGCAGTGGACTTCGACCGGCACTGACCTCCTGCGAAAGGCACGACCATGCTTGTAGTTACCACCAATGACATACCCGGCTGGGAGATCCAGCGCGTGTGCGGCGAGGTGTTCGGTCTCACCGTCCGCTCCCGCAATGCGTTCTCACAGATGGGCGCGGGCCTGAAGTCGATGTTCGGCGGCGAACTTCAGGGTATGACCAAGAACCTCAGCGACAGCCGCAACGAGGTCATGGGTCGGATGCTCGAGCACGCCCGTTCAAAGGGCGGCAATGCCGTGATCGGCATGCGTTTCGACACCTCGGAGATGGGCGATATCTGGACCGAGCTGTGCGCCTACGGCACGGCCGTCGTCGCGGTCCCGGTCGACGAGGGCGCCAAGCAGACCGCAAGCTCGCTCGGCTACGGCAATCCCAGCGGCGCCACCGCGACGCCTGAGCCGCCGCAGGCCTACCAGCAGCCGCCGCAGGGCTACGAGCAGCCGCAGGCCTACCAGCAGCCGCCGCAGGGTTACGAGCAGCCGCAGGGCTACCCGCAGCAGCCGCCGCCGCAGGGCTACCCGCAGCAGTAGCAGTCTGTCCTATATTTCGGTATTGACCGATTAGGCCGTTCTCGGGGGACGCTCACCTAGCCTCAACTACGCTTGTGGGGCTAGTGCCGCCGAGCCGGGAGACCGTCGTGACCGCTGAGCAGGACTACCGCATCGAGAAGGATTCGATGGGCGAGGTCCGCGTCCCCGCCGCCGCGAGGTGGCGCGCGCAGACGCAGCGGGCGGTGGAGAACTTCCCCATCTCCGGCCAGCCGATCGAACGCGAACTCATTGCCAGCCTTGCCGTGATCAAGGGCGCGGGCGCGCGAGTGCGGGCGCAGCGCGGGCTGCTCGCGCAGGACAAGGCCGACGCGATCGCCGCAGCTGCGGTCGAGGTGGCGCGCGGCGACTGGGACGCCGAGTTCCCGATCGACATCTTCCAGACCGGATCGGGCACCTCGTCGAACATGAATGCCAACGAGGTGCTGGCCTCGCTCGCGGCCGAGCGCCTCGGCTCGCCCGTGCACCCCAACGACGACGTGAACGACCCGCTGTCGAGCAACGACCAGTTCCCGTCGGCTATTCACGTGGCCGCAACCAGAGCAGTCGTCGGCGACCTGGAGCCGGCCCTCGCGCACCTCGCGGCGGCGCTGGAGGCCAAGGCGAAGCAGTTCGCGACGATCGTGAAATCCGGCCGAACGCATCTCATGGATGCGACGCCGGTGACGCTCGGGCAGGAGTTCGCGGGCTACGCGGCGCAGGTGCGCTACGGCATCGAGCGGCTGCGCGCGGTGCTGCCGCGGGTGGCCGAGCTGCCGCTGGGGGGCACCGCGGTCGGCACGGGCATCAACGCCCCTGCGGGATTCGCCGGTGACGTCATCAAACTCATCGCCGCGGAGACCGGCCTGCCACTGACCGAGGCGCGCGACCACTTCGAGGCGCAGGGCGCCCGCGACGGGCTCGTCGAGCTGTCCGGCGCGCTGCGCACGATCGCGGTGGGCCTGAACAAGATCAGCAACGACATCCGGTGGATGGGCTCGGGTCCGCGCACCGGCCTCACCGAACTGTTCCTGCCCGACCTGCAACCCGGTTCGTCGATCATGCCGGGCAAGGTGAACCCGGTGCTCTGCGAGGCGGTCTGCCAGGTCGTGGCCCAGGTCATCGGCAACGACGCCGCGGTGGTGTTCGGGGGTGCGGCCGGCAACTTCGAGCTGAACGTCATGCTGCCAGTGATCGCGCGCAACGTGCTCGAGTCGGTGCGGCTGATCGCGAATGTATCGCGGGTCTTCGCCGACAGGTGCGTCGCGGGCATCACCGCCAACGAGGAGCGCTGCCGCGAGTACGCCGAGTCCTCGCCGTCGATCGTCACGCCCCTGAACCACTACCTCGGCTACGACGAGTGCACCAAGATCGCCAAGCAGGCGCTGGCCGAGCGCAAGACGATCCGCCAGGTGGTCATCGAGCGCGGCCACGTCCCCGGCGCGATCAGCGAGGAGAAGCTGGACGAGGTGCTCGACGTCCTCTCGATGACCCGCCCCGCTCAGTAGCCGTCTGGAGGCTGGTCAGCGCGAGGTGAGTTCGCCGTGTTCGGCGCAGCGGGCGGTCCAGCCGGTGGGCGTCACCTGCACCACCATGCGGCGGCGGCACCGGGCGCAGTAGCGCGGTGGCTCCAGTTCGCGGGCCCGCGCACACTCCGCGTGGTCTCCCGCGCCGGCCGGCGCGCCGCACCTGTCGCAGTACCCGGCCGCGTCGCCCGTGTCGACGGCCACCGCTAGAGGTTCTTGGCCAAGGCCTTGATGGGCATCTTCAGCTCGGCCAGCATGCTCAGGTCCTCGTCGGCCGAGCGGCCCAGCGTGGTCAGGTAGTTGCCGACGATGACGGCATTGATGCCGCCGCGCACGCCCCGCTCGGCCAGGTCACCCAGGGTGATCTCGCGGCCACCGGCGAAGCGCAGGATCGTGCGCGGCATGACCAGCCGGAATGTCGCGATCGCTCGCAGCGCGTCGATCGCCGACATCGGCTGCTGGTCGCCGAACGGCGTGCCCGGACGGGGGTTGAGGAAGTTCAGCGGCACCTCGTCGGGTGCGAGCGTCGCGAGCTGCGCCGCGAACTCGGCACGCTGGTCGAGCGTCTCGCCCATGCCGAGGATGCCGCCGCAGCACAGCTCCATGCCGGCCTTGCGCACCATCTCGCAGGTGTCCCAGCGCTCCTCGAACGAGTGCGTGGTGACGACGTCGGGGAAGTAGGAGCGCGCGGTCTCGAGGTTGTGGTTGTAGCGGTGCACCCCGATCGAGGCGAGCTCGTCGACCTGCCCCTGGCTGAGCATCCCCAGCGAGCAGGCGACGTTGATGTCGACCTCCGCAGCAATCGCCGCGACACCCTCGCGCACCTGCTTCATCAGCCGCTCGTCCGGGCCGCGCACTGCCGCCACGATGCAGAACTCCGTAGCGCCGGTGGCGGCCGTCTCGCGAGCCGCCTTCACCAGCGACGCGATGTCCAGCCAGGCCGAGCGCACCGGTGAGTCGAACAGGCCCGACTGCGAGCAGAAATGGCAGTCCTCGGGGCAGCCGCCGGTCTTGAGCGAGACGATGCCCTCGAGCTCTACCTCGTCGCCGCACCACCTCAGCCGGACCTCGTGGGCCAGATCGAGCAGCGCGTCCACCTGATCGTCGGGCAACCGCAGCGCCCGCACCGCTTGCCCTTCGTCGAGCCCGATGCCGTGCTCCAGCACCTGCGTGCGCGCTACGTCGAGGAGGTGTGCCACCCAGATACTCCTATGGTCTCGCCGCGGCCCGGAAGGCCGGCCAGTCGAACGTCCCGCCGAACTGTGGCGCCAGTGCCACGCGAGCCCGCTGCGGGAAGTCTGTCATCCCGGGTATGCCGCGCGGCAGAACCCCCGCGAGTTCGCTGCGCCTCGCCATCTGCGCCAGGTCGAAGATGTTGCACCGCTCGGCCAAGCCCGGCTCTTCTGGCCAGCTACCGACGACGATATTGGCCACGGTCGACGACTCCTCCAGGGCTTCGACCGTCAACGCAGTGTGGTTGATCGTCCCGAGTCCGGGCGAGGTCACCAGCAGGAAGTCCGCAGCCAGCTCCAGGCCGAGGTCGTAGATCGTCCAGCGGTCGCGGTCGTAGGGGACGAGCAACCCGCCGGACCCCTCGACGATAACCAGGTCGCGATCGATCTCCAGGTCCGCGATCCGCAGCACAGCGGTGCCCTGGTCGAGCGCGGGGAGGCCGCTCATCATCGCGGCGTGGTGCGGCGACAGCGGATCGGGGTAGCGGGCGAGCTCGTGGACATCGGTGCAGCCCGACAGTCGAGTGACCTCGGCCAGGTCGCCGGGCTCGCCCGGCCCGACGCCGGTCTGGGCAAGCTTGACGACAGCGACGGAGCCGATCGCACAGGCAGTGAGGGCAGCCGTGACGATGGTCTTGCCGACGCCGGTGCCGGTGCCAGTGACGATCAGGACGCTCACGTCAGCACCGCCCGCAGGACGGCGGCGGCGCGATCGAGGTCGGCGGGGGTGAGGTCGGCACGGGCGGTCAGGCGCAGGCAGGACCGTCCCGCCGGCACCGACGGCGGCCGGAAGCAGCCCACCCGCACGCCCGCGTCGAGGCAGGCCCCGGCCGCCGCGACGGCACGCCGCGGGTCGCCCAGGTAGGCGGGCACGACCGCGGCGTCCGGCTCGGTCGTCTCGACGCCGAGCGCATGGATGGCCTGCGCCAACCGCGCTGCGTTGGCCCGTACCGTCGACGCGCGCGACGGCTCGGCCGCGAGGATGCGAACGGCGGCGAGGGCGGCGCCGACCGACGACGGCGCAAGGCCGGTATCGAAGATGAACGCTCGCGCGGTGTTGACGAGTAGGTCGATCACCTCCGGGGCGCCGAGCACTCCACCACCCTGCGAGCCGAGCGCCTTGGACAGCGTGATCGTGCGCACGACGTCGGGGGCACCGGAAAGACCCGCAGCGGCGACCGCACCGACCCCGCCGTCGCCGACGACACCCAACGCGTGCGCTTCGTCGACGACCAGAATCGCCTGGTAGCGCTGGGAAATCTGGTGCATCGCCAGCAGCGGGGCGAGAACGCCGTCGACCGAGAAGACCGCGTCGGTGACGACCACGGCATGAGGCGTGGTGACGACCGCGAGTGCGGCGTCGAGCTTGTCGAGGTCGCGGTGCGGGAACACCACCACCGGGGAGCCGGACAGGCGGCAGGCGTCGATGATCGAGGCATGGTTTCCGGCGTCGGAGACGATCGTGACGTCGGGACCACCGAGCGCGGTGAGCGCGCCGAGGTTGGCGAGGTAGCCCGAGGAGAACACCAGTGCCGCCGCGGCACCGGCGAACGCCGCCAGCTCCCGCTCGAGTTCGGCGTGCAGTGCAGTGGTGCCGGTCACCAGCCGCGAGCCGGTCGATCCCGCCCCCCACCGGAGCGCGGCGTCGGCCGCGGCGGCGGTCACCCGCGGGTCGTGCGCCAGACCGAGGTAGTCGTTGCCGGCCAGTTCGAGCACGTCCTCGTCCGCGGCGCGCGGGCGCAGCACCCGCCGCAAGCCGGCGGCCTCCCGCGCAGCGACGGCAGCCCGCACCCGCGCCAGCGGATCGCTCATCTCCGGCCCCGCCACCGGATTGTGCAACCTCCTGCGGTTACAGGCCGCAGGAAGTTGCACAATCGGGGGCTCACTGCACGACCTCGCGGATCGACGCGTCGACCACCGACGTCAGCTCGTCCAGTTCGTCGTCGGAGATCCCGAGCGGCGGCATCAGCACGACGACATCGCCGAGCGGGCGGATGAGCACGCCGCGCCGCCGCGCCGCGCGGCACACCTCGAAGCCGGTGCGCTCGCCGACCGGGCGGACCTCGATACCCGTCATCGTGCCGACCCGACGGACCTCGGCCACGCCGTCGTAGCCCGCGATGGGCGCGAGCGCGGCGCCCAGCCGTGCGCCGATGGCACCCGCCCGCGCTACCGTCGCGCGCTCGTGCATCAGCGCGAGATTCGCCAGCGCCGCCGCGCACGACAGCGGGTTGGCGGTGTAGGTGTGCCCGTGGAAGAACGTCCGCCCGCTGTCGGACGAGCCGAGGAACGCGTCGTACACCGACTCACGTGCCAGCACCGCCGACAGCGGCAGCACGCCGCCGGTGAGCCGCTTGCCGACCACCATCAGGTCCGGCACGACCCCCGCGTGCTCCACGGCGAACCACGCTCCGGTCGCGCCGATGCCGGTCGCCACCTCGTCCACGAGCATCGCTGCTCCGAACTCGTCGCACAGCGCGCGCACGCCGACGAGGAAGGACGCGTCGTGGGTGAGCATGCCGCCCGCCGCCTGCACCATCGGCTCGACGACGACGGCGCAGACCCGCTCGCCCTCGCGCGCCAACAGCGCGTGCATCTCGGCGAGCACCTCGGCGGCCCGCGCCGCACGCGTCTGGCCCGCGCTCAGCACGCCGGGCGAGCTCACCATCCGGGTCTCGATCAGCAGCGGGCGGTAGGTGGCGTGGAACAGTTCGACGCCGCCGAGCGACACCGCGCCGAGCGTGTCGCCGTGATAGCCCTCGGCGAGGTGGACGTAGAGCGGACGGTCCTCACCCCGTTGCGTCGCGGCCTGGTAGGCCATCTTGATCGCTGCCTCGGCCGCAGAGGATCCGTCGCCGGCGAAGAACACCCGCGACAGATCCGCCGGCGCCACCCGCAGCAACTCCTCAGCGACCCGGATGCCCGGCTCGTGCGTCAGGCCGAGGAACGTCGAGTGGTCCAGGCGGTCGAGCTGCGCGCGCACCGCCTCGTTGATCGCGGGCTCGCCGTGGCCGTGCACGGTGACCCACAGTGAGGAGACGCCGTCCAGGTAGCGCCGCCCGTCGGTGTCGTACAGGTACACGCCCGATCCCCGGTCGATGACGAGCGGTTCGTCGGCCGGCCACTGCGCATGCTGGGTGAACGGGTGCCAGACCGCGGCGAGATCGCGCGCGACGAGATCTGACGTGGACGACACGGGGGCAGCCTGTCAGACGCGCCCGCGGGCGCCCCCGCCGGTCAGGCGTCGACGGCCAGCCGGTAGCCACGCTTGACGACCGTCTGCACCAGCGTGGCGTCACCGAGCAGCGCACGCAGCTGGGCGACGGCCGCGTCGACGGCGTGGGTTCCCGAACTGACCCCCGGCAGGACGCAGGCCAGCTCGTCGCGGCTGCGGACGTGACCCGGCGCCGCGGCGAGCTCTCGCAGCAGCGCGCGGGGCACCGGCGGCAGGTCGATGAACGTCGTATCGACGACAACCGCATGACCGCGCAACTCGACCCGTCGTCCCCGCACCGTGACGGTCAGCCCGCATCGGCGCGGCACCTCGTCGACCACCAGGCGGGCGAGGTTGGCCAGCCTGGCGCGGTCGGGCTGCAGGGTCGGCACGCCCGCGCGTTCGAGGGGCGCCGCGCACACCGGGCCGATCGCCATGGGCAGGACGCCGCCCCGCATTGCGTCGAGCACCGCGTCGAGCCGGCCGGCCCGGTCGGCGACCTCGAGCAGCCCGGCGACCGCCGGAGCGCTCGTGAACGTCACTGCGTCGAGCTCACCCGAGACGATCTGCTCGATCAGGCGCTCGGCCGGTCCGACGTCTGCGGGCAGGGTCCAGCGGTACACCGGCACGGTCATCACCTGGGCGCCGGCCGCGCGCAGGGCATCCACCGCCTCGCGCAGCGGATCGCCATGCAACTGCACGACGATCCGCGTTCCGTCCAGGTTTCGGGCGAGCAAGCGGTCGAGCACCTCGCCCATCAACTCCGACTCCGGCGCCCACGCGTCCTTCAGACCGGCCGCGCGGATCGCACCGCGCACCTTGGGCCCGCGTGCCACGATCTCGGCGCCAGCGAGGTGGGCGCGCAGTGCCTCGCCCACGCCCCAGACGTCGGCCGCCTCGAGCCAGCCGCGGAAGCCGACACCAGTCGTCCCGACGACGATGTCGACAGGTGCCGCGAGAATGTCGTCGGTGGCGACCCGCAATTCGGTGTCGTCGCCGAGCGGGACGATCCGGATGGTGGGCGCGAGCACGACCCGCGCCCCGCGCCGGGTCAGCAACGCGGCGAGCTCTTCACGCCGGCGAGCCGCCGTGACCGCGACCGTGTACCCGGCCAGCGCCTGGAGGTCGGTCACACGGCGACGTTACAGCGCCAGATCCTCGAGCATCTTTGTGACCAGCGCCGCGATCGGCGAGCGTCGCATCCCGGACGTGCTCAGCCAGCTCGGGATCGCCGGCGCAGCGGTCTACGACGCGCTCGTCGCGCTCGCTGCCGTTGAGCATGGCGCGGACCTAGCCACGCGCGACGTCCGCGCCAAGGCCACCTACGAGGCCGTCGGCGCACGCGTCATCGTCGCCGGGTGATCGCGACGGCGCTCGGATGACGGCACTGCTCCGCTACCAGCATTCCTGCCAAAACAACTGACCTGATCATAGTCATGCCACGACCTGTATTCAGCCCTACAATCTAGACATGGAGACGACATCGCTTTCCGACCTGAAGTCGCATCTATCGGAGTACGCCGACCGAGCTGAGCTGCAACACGAGCAGTTTACGATCACCAGGAACGGGCGGCCCGTCGTGGTCATGGTGTCGGCCGACGAGTGGGAGTCGTTGCAGGAAACGTTGTTCTGGCTGTCCCAGCCCGGCATTCACGAATCGCTCGCCGAGGCTGAGGCCGACATCGCCGCCGGCCGGACCCATAACGAGGCCCAGGTCCGGCAATCGCTCGGCCTGCCCGCGAAGGCGTGAGTGACCATCAGGCAGTCCTGACGGCCGCTGCTCTGCGTAGCTTGCACTCGGTACCGACCCGGGTAGCCGAGCCGTTGGTCGCATTCATCTTTGGCAGCCTGGCGAGTGACCCGCGGCGGCGGGGCAAGCCGCTCCAGCGAGAGCTGGGAGGCCGCTGGGCAGCCCGCCGCGGTGACTACCGCATTGTGTACCGCCTCGATGAGGACACCAAGACGATGTACGTGCTGAAGATCGGCCACCGGGCGCACGTGTACCGCGGTGGCGGGACTTGAGCCCGCCGACCTGGCGGCTATCGCGGCCGCGACTACAGATGATCCCGCGCACGTGGTAGTGCCTGATCGCATGACGACAGAGCACTGGTCGATCGCTGACCGGTCACTGTCAGGCGGACATCGCGCTCACCTGTCGATCCCGATCGTTCAAGATTCCGTCAGCTCGGCGCGATGAGCCGCAGCGACGGCAGGAGCGCCATGTGGCGGGGCCGGTCTCGTGTGAGGAGTGCACGGCCTGTAGTCGCCGCGTGGGCGGCGATGTAGAAGTCCGGCAGAGGCGAGCGGCGGGTACCACCGCGGCGGCGGTACTGCAGGAAGCACCGACCGGCGAGGAACGCGGCGTCCCACGGAAGGTCCTCGCGCTCGATCCGGTCCGGTAGCGCGTTGTCGAGGTCCTCGATTCGATCGAATCCAACGGAGAGCTCCGCGTAGATGACCGGATTGATGAGCACCGGGCCTTCGTCGAAGGCGCTGGCAAGGTGCGTGGCGGACCAATCGCCCCACCGCTTGTCGTCGGTGAACAGGTCCAGCAACACGTTGGTATCCACGATCGTGCCGAACGACATGGGCTCAGGCGTCGCCGCGCGTTAGCGCCATGATCTCGTCGGTGCTCATCGACACCCGACCTCGGCCACGCATCGTCGTGACGATCGCCGCTCCGCCTCCTGCGGCTCGCCGAACGAGCCGAACGACGTCGTCGTCGACCTCGAAGTCGACTTGGCTGCCTGGCTCGATCCCCATCCTCCGCCGAACCTCGTGCGGGATCGTCACTTGCCCCTTGCTCGTCACACGCATCTGCCAAGTCTAACAGCAGTAAGACTCGTTGGTATTACTTACATTCGAAGCGATGAACCCGAGCACTGACCAGCGCCGCGCGCGCCTCGCAAGCGATCGCTCAACGGCCGTCCGGGCGCGTCGGGTCCCAGCTGCAACGATGAGCACACGACTGCAGTGATACGCCTGGTGACGTTCGTCGATGTCGATGACAATGCTGCTGACCACCGGCAGATGTCGGTATCGGCGCGCCACGAGGCCGTGCTGGTGAACGGTCGCCGCGTGCTGCTCCTGGATACCGAGGCTGGGACGCCTCGCTCGGCGCCGCCCGGGCGGTTGAAGAAGCTGCCGACGGTGATACCTGGCAAGAGGGCATGCCTGACATCTGGGCTATGACATCGGTCGAGGATATCGAGGACACGACGCGCATGGTGGTCGGGCCGGACGCGCCATTCGGTGGGCGCTCCCACGAGGATATGGAGGCAGACCATTGGGCCCACCTGACCGAGGTCCTCCGGCAGCAGGGAGTTA
>DAITQD010000002.1:31460-49516 GCA_036833255.1 Jatrophihabitantaceae bacterium | reverse complement strand
CGCGTTGAGCGAGGAGATGTCCGAGCACCTGGGCTATGAGAAGCACGATCCGGCTTGTCAGTGAACATCGCGGTGGGACCGTCGGTCGGTTCCAACCGAATATCAGGGGAGCTTGACGTGCTGCTGGCCGAGTTCGTCGATGGTGCGTGTACCCAGGAGCTGCATGGTGCGACGAATCTCGCGGCTGAGGATCTCCGCAGCGCGGTCGACGCCGCGCTCGCCGCCGGCCATGAGGCCGTAGAGGTAGGCGCGCCCGACCATGGTGGCGTTCGCGCCGAGAGCCAGCGCAGCGACGATGTCGGCGCCGCCCATGATGCCGGTGTCGACCCACACCTCGGCGCGGTCACCCACGGCGTCGACCACGTCGGGGACGAGCCGCAGCGGCACGGGGGCACGATCGAGCTGGCGACCACCATGGTTCGACAGCACAATCGCGTCTGCGCCGGCGTCCACGACGCGGCGGGCATCGTCCACCGTCTGAATGCCCTTGATGATGAGCGGACCGTCCCAGAACGACCGCAACCACTCCAGGTCCGCGATCGTCATCGTCGGGTCGAAGAGTGCGTCGATCAGCTCTGCGACGGTGCCGTCCCACGTACGCAGAGACGCGAAAACGAGAGGGCGGGTAGTCAGGAGGTTGATCCACCAGGCTGGGTGAGTGGCAGCGTCGAGCACAGTCTTGACCGTGAGCGCGGGCGGAATGGAGAACCCGTTGCGCGCGTCACGTAGCCGTGCCCCGGCCACCGGGACGTCCACGGTGAGCACGAGGGCCTCGAAGCCGGCAGCTTTGGCGCGCGCCATCAGTTCCTCGCCGGCGGCTCGGTCCTTCCACACGTACAGCTGAAACCACTTGCGCGCGCCCGGAGCCGCCGCCGCGACGTCCTCGATGGAGGTGGTGCCCAATGTCGATAGCGCGTAGGGGATACCGCGCCTCTCGGCCACCCGAACCACGGCGTTCTCGCCCTCGTGATTCATCATTCGGGTGAAGCCGGTGGGGGCGAAGGCGAACGGCAGCGCTGACGGGCGGCGAAGTATCGAGGTGGTGGTGTCCACGTCGGACACGTTGCGCAGGATGGAGGGATTGAACTCCAAGTTGCCGAAAAGGTCACGTGCCCGTCGCAGGCTGATTTCCGCCTCGGCAGCGCCGTCCGTGTAGTCGAAGACCGACCGCGGGGTGCGGCGGCGGGCGATCGTTCGGAGATCGTTGATGGTCAGCGCGTTGTCCAGGCGACGTTTGGTCGGGTTGAGTTCGATCGGCTTGGCGCGCAGCAGCAGCTTGAGTTCGTGCCACTTCGGAACCTGACGGTCGGACACGCCCGGACTCCCACGTCTGCGAGGACGAAACTAACCGACAACAAACTAACAGCTCGAGACATCTGGGCTGCTGTTGGCCGACGGTCTGCGTGAGAACGACGGCGACGTTCACGGTGAGGACTAATGGCCGAACCGTGGCATCGCGTCCGGATAGACCGCCGATTGGCGATGGTCGAGCCCGACCACCGCTACGCGGCTCCTTCCCCGGTCCAAATGCGGATTAGTATCGGTCAGCGAGTTGCGCCGCTGCGGCGCGAGCCGAACCCAGGTCTGAGACGGGGTATTGCATGAGCACTGTTCCGAGCGTTCCCGGCGTCGAGGTCCGCGCACCCTGGCTGGACGGCTACGAGCACGTGCTGACCGCCGAAGCGCTCGAGCTGCTCGCGACGCTGCACCGCACGTTCGGGCCACGCCGCGCGGAGCTGCTCGAGGCGCGCGCGGTCCGCGACGCCGAGCTGGCCGGGGGGGCGCTGCCCGAATTCCTGGCCGAGACGAAGGACGTGCGGCAGAGCGACTGGCAGGTCGTCCCGCCGGCCCCGGGCCTGGTCGATCGCCGGGTCGAGATCACCGGCCCGACCGATCGCAAGATGGTCGTCAACGCACTGAACTGTGGCGCGAAGGTCTTCATGGCCGACTTCGAGGACAGCAACACGCCGACGTTCGACAACCTCGTCACCGGGCAGCTGAATCTGCGTAACGCGCTGCTGCGCGAGATCGACTTCAGCACGCCCGAGGGTAAGAGCTACGCCCTCGAGGACGAGGTGGCGACGATGGTCGTACGTCCTCGCGGGTGGCACCTGCCGGAGCGGCACCTGCTCGTCGACGGCGAGCAGATCTCGGGCAGCCTGTTCGACTTCGGCCTGTATATGACGACCAGCGCGCAGGTCGCGCTCGATGCGGGCATCGGGCCGTACTTCTACCTTCCCAAGCTGGAGAGCCACCTCGAAGCAAGGCTCTGGAACGACGTGTTCCTCGCCGCCCAGCAGGCGCTGAGGATCCCGCGCGGCACGATCCGCGCCACCGTGCTCGTCGAGACGATCATGGCCGCCTTCGAGATGGACGAGATCCTCTACGAGTTGCGCGAGCACTCCTCGGGCATGAACGCCGGCCGCTGGGACTACATCTTTTCGATGATCAAGAAGTTCCGGACGCGCGGTGCGGAGTTCCAGCTGCCCGACCGCGCCGATGTGAAGATGACGGTGCCGTTCATGCGCGCCTACACCGAGCTGCTGGTCAAGACCTGCCACTCGCGGGGCGCGCACGCGATCGGCGGCATGGCCGCCTTCATCCCCAATCGGCGTGACGCCGCGGTCAATGACGCCGCCCTGGCGGGGGTCAAGGCCGACAAGACACGGGAGGCCGACGACGGCTTCGACGGCTCGTGGGTTGCCCACCCCGACCTCGTCCCGACCGCGATGGAGGTCTTCGACGCCAAGCTGGGCCAGCGGCCGAACCAGCTGGACCGGCGGCGCGACGAGGTGCACGTCACCGCGGCCGAGCTGCTGAACGCCAAGGCCACCCCGGGGCAGGTCACCGAGGCCGGCTTGCGCAACAACGTCAGCGTGGGCATCCAGTACCTCGAGTCCTGGCTCAGGGGTGGCGGGGCGGTCGCCATTTTCAACCTGATGGAGGACGCCGCCACGGCCGAGATCAGCCGGTCGCAGGTGTGGCAGTGGGTCCACAACGGGGTGTCCACCGCAGAGGGCACACCGATCACCGCCGACCACGTGCGCACGCTGGAGGACGAGGAGCTCGAGAAGGTCAAGGCCGCCGTCGGGGACGACGTCTACGCCAAGGGCTCATACGCCGCGGCCCGCGAGCTGTTCGAGCAGGTGGCCCTCGCCGACGACTTCGTGGAGTTCCTCACCCTGCCGGCCTACGAGCGGATCGGCTGAGCCGACGTGACGGCGATCGCGGAGCCGGGCGTCACCGTCCGTCTGGCTGCGCGCCTGCGGAGCGCGGTCGGCGCCGAGCGGGTCCTCACCGATCCGGCGCAGCTGCGCACCTACGAGTGCGACGGCTTGGCCAACTTCCGCGTGCTACCGGGCATCGTCGTGCTGGCCGAGAGCACGCAGCACGTGGTCGACACGGTTCGGCTGTGCGCCGAAGCAGGCGTCCCCTTCGTGGCCCGGGGCTCCGGCACGGGCCTGTCCGGCGGGGCGCTGCCCGTGGCGGACGGGGTGCTCATCGTGCTGTCGCGGCTGCGCGGGATCCTGCGCATCGACCCCGACAACGCCCGCATCGTGGTCGAACCCGGCGTCATCAATCTGTGGGTCAGCCGCGAGGCCGCCCCGCACGACCTGGCGTACGTCCCCGACCCGAGCTCGCAGCAGGTCTGCTCCATCGGCGGCAACGTGGCCGAGAATTCCGGCGGCGCGCACTGCCTGAAGTACGGATTCACCGTCAACCACGTCATGGGCGCCGAGATCGTGCTGTCGGACGGCCAGGTCGTCCACCTGGGGGGCACCGCCCCGGAGCACCCCGGCTACGACCTGCTCGGGGTGTTCGTCGGCAGCGAGGGCACCCTGGGCGTAGCCACCGAGGTGACCCTGCGCCTGGTTCGCGTCCCGGAAGCGGTGCAGACGATGCTCGTCGGTTTCCGCAGCGTCGAGGATGCCGCGGGAACGGTCAGCGACATCATCGCCGCCGGGATCCTGCCGGCCGCGATCGAGATGATGGACGCCCTCGCCATCGAGGCCGCCGAGGCCGCAGTCAGGTGCGGCTACCCGCCCGGCGCCGTCGCGGTGCTCGTCATCGAGCTCGACGGCCCCCAGATCGAGGTCGAGGCCCAGTTCACGCAGGTCGCGCAGCTCGCGCTGGCGCGGCACGCCTTCGAAACGCGCATCGCCGCCGACGCCGCCGAACGGGCGCTGATGTGGAAGGGCCGCAAGTCGGCCTTCGCCGCGGTCGGGCGCATCAGTCCCGCCTACTTCGTGCAGGACGGCGTGATCCCGCGCACCCGGCTGCCGCAGGTGCTCGCCGAGATCGGCCGGATGGCCGACGAGGTGGGGCTGCGGGTGGCCAACGTCTTCCATGCCGGCGACGGAAACCTGCATCCGCTGGTGCTGTTCGACGACGCGGTCGACGGGCAGGCGCACGACGCCGAAGAGCTGGCCGGAGCCATCCTCGACCTCTGTGTGGCCTTGGGGGGCTCGATCACCGGAGAACACGGGGTGGGCCACGAGAAGAAGTCGAAGATGTCGACCCAGTTCACGCCCGAGGACCTCGAGACCATGCAACTGGTGCGCTGCGCCTTCGACCCAGGCAACCTCGCAAACCCGGGCAAGATCTTCCCGACACCGCGGCTGTGCGGCGAGCGCCCCGGCCCGCGCACCGGCGCCGACGACGCCCGCGACCCGGCGATGGGCCAGGTGTTCTAGATGCCGGTGCTCACCGTCGAGACCCGGCCGGGCACCGACGCGGACGCGGTGGCGGGGGTGGTGCCGACCCAGGTCGTGCGGCCGGTGTCGGTAGCGGAGGTCGTCGACGTCCTGCGCACAGCCCGGGCCGAGCGGGCCACCGTAGTCCCCGTCGGCGCCGGTACCAAGACTGGGTGGGCCGCGCCGCCGACCTCGTGCGACGTCGTGCTCGACACGACCGAGCTCGGCCGGGTCGTCGAGCACACCGCCGGCGACCTGGTGGTCGTGGCCGAGGCCGGTGTTCGGCTGGAGGCGTTGCAGGCACAGGTCGGCCGAGCGGGACAGATGCTGGCGCTCGACCCGCCCGAACAGGGCGCGACGCTCGGCGGTCTGGTGTCGGCGAACGCGTCCGGACCGCGCCGGCTGCGCTATGGCACCGTCCGTGACCTGCTGATCGGCGTCACCGTGGTATTGGCCGATGGCACGACGGCCAGAGCCGGCGGCAAGGTGGTCAAGAACGTCGCGGGATACGACCTCGGCAAGCTCTACACCGGGGCGCACGGCAGCTTGGGAGTCCTCGTGTCCACGACCTGGCGGCTGCACCCGCTACCGCCGGCCCGCGGCGCAGTCGTCGTTCCCGTGGCCGACGCGGCCGAGGCCGGTCGCCTCACCCAGCTGGTCGCCCGCTCCACGCTGACGCCCAGCGCCTGCGAGCTGAGGAGCGACGACGACGGCCTGCGACTGGTCGTGCTGTTCGAGTCGATCGCGGAGTCGGTGGAGTCGCAGTCACGGGCCGCCGTGGCGACGCTCGGCGGCGAGGCGGTGGCCGAGGAGTTACCGGCCTGGTTCGGAGAAAGGCCAGGCGCCGCAGGCGATCTGATCCTCCGCCTCGCCTACGCGCCCTTTGCGCTGCCTGCGGTACTGGCCGCCTTGCCCGCCACTGCTGTCTGCACCGCCTCGGCCTGCACAGGTGTGGCCTATGCAGCGCTCCCGGGCGACGAGGGCTCCGCCGCGCTCCCGGGCCTGCGCGCGGCTCTCACACCGTACGATGGGACCGCCGTCGTGCTGTCCGCCCCGGCCGGGGTCCGCGAGGGGCTGGACCACTGGGGTCCGGTCGGCGACGCGCTCGAGCTGATGCACACGATCAAGGACAGATTCGACCCGGACCATCGGCTGTCGCCCGGACGCTTCGTCGGAGGGCTCTAGATGTCGACCGGATCGCCGATCGCCGACAGTGCCGCCCAGGCCACCGTCGGGCTCGGACGCCCGGATACCCGGCAGGCGCTCGTGCCGGCCTTCGACGAGCACCACCCGCCGGACGCCGCGCTCGTGGGGGACTGCGTGCACTGCGGGTTCTGCCTGCCCACGTGCCCGACGTACGTGCTGTGGGGCGAGGAGATGGACAGCCCCCGGGGGCGCATCGACATCATGAAGAGCGGGCTCGAAGGCGCCCCGCTCGAGCCGTCCGCCATCCGCCACCTCGACCAGTGCCTGGGCTGCATGGCGTGCGTCACCGCCTGCCCTTCGGGTGTGCAATACGACAAGCTCATCGAGGCCACCAGGGCGCAGATCGAGCGTCGGTCTGCGCGCCCGCGAAGCGAGAAGGCCCTGCGCGAGGTGATCTACCGGCTGTTCCCCTACCCCAAGCGGCTGAAGGCGCTGCGGGGCCCGCTGCGGGCGTACCAGGCCAGCGGTCTCGGCCGGGTGCTTGCCCGCAGCGGTCTGCTGGCCCGGCTGCCCCAGCCGCTTCAGGCCATGGAGTCACTGGCTCCCCGGCTCGGCAAGGTCGAGAAGCTGGCCGAGCGCACTCCTGCCACCGGCACGAAGCGGCGGACGGTCGGGCTGCTGACCGGCTGCGTGCAGGGCACGTTCTTCCCCGACGTCAACGCCGCCACGGTGCGGGTGCTGGCCGCCGAGGGCTGCGAGGTCGTGGTCCCGAAGCGGCAGGGCTGCTGCGGGGCGCTGTCGGCGCACGGCGGACGCGAGGACGAGGCTCTCGGTTTCGCCAAACGGATCATCGAGGTCTTCGAGGCGGCCGGTGTCGAGACGGTCGTGGTCAACGCGGCGGGCTGCGGATCCAACCTCAAGGAGTACGGCCACCAGTTGCGCGACGAGCCGGACTGGGCCGGTCGCGCTGAGGCGCTTGCGGCGAAGGCCCGTGACGTCACCGAGCTGCTCGACGAGCTCGGCCCCAGGGCCCCACGCTCACCGCTGCGCGTCTCGATCGCCTACCAGGACGCGTGCCACCTGGCGCACGCACAGGGCATCCGCGACCAGCCCCGCCAGCTCCTGCGCGCCATCCCCGGAGTCGAGCTGCGAGAGCTGACCGAGGCCGAAATCTGCTGCGGGAGCGCCGGCACGTACAACCTGCTCCACCCCGAGCCTGCGCGCGAGCTCGCCGAGCGCAAGGCCACCGCGGTTCTGGCCACGGGCGCGCAGCTCATGGTCACCGCCAACCCGGGCTGCTGGATGCAGGTGGCCACGACGCTGGCCCGCATGGGCGAGCGGATGCCCGTCGCACACACCGTGCAGGTGCTCGACGCATCGATCCGCGGCGTGCCGGTCGAACGCCTGCTCGCCGACGCACTGGACGGACCCGGCACGCCGGTTTCACACAGCTTGGGGACAGCCGTTCGGACCCGTTAGCCCTCTACGTAAGGAGCACGGCCATGCTCGCCGACTACCAGCAGGTCTATGACCCGATCGGCAACTCGCTCGGACTGTCCTCGATCGTGGCTGCCCTGCCCCTGGTCGCGCTGTTCGTCCTGCTCGGGGTGCTACGCATCCGGGCCTGGCTCGCGTCGATCATCGGGCTCGCGGTGGCCCTGATCGTTGCGGTCGTCTGGTACTCGATGCCCGTCGGCGACGCCGTGAACAGCGGGCTGCTCGGTGCCGCCTTCGGGTTCTTCCCCATCATGTGGATCGTCATCAACGCCATCTGGATCTACAACCTGACCGTCGAGGCCGGCCACTTCGACGTGCTCCGCCGGTCCTTCGCCTCGATCAGCGACGACCAGCGGATCCAGGCGATCATCATCGCCTTCTGCTTCGGAGCCCTGATGGAGGCTCTCGCAGGCTTCGGCACGCCGGTAGCGATCAGCTCCGTCATGCTCATCGCACTCGGCTTCCGGCCGCTCAAGGCAGCGACGATCGCGTTGGTCGCGAACACCGCGCCGGTCGCCTTCGGGGCGCTCGCGGTGCCGATCACCACGCTCGCGACGGTCACGAAGCTGCCGGTCGGCGACCTGGGCGCCATGGTCGGCCGCCAGACGCCGATCCTCGCGGTCTTCGTCCCACTTGCCCTGGTGTTCATCGTCGACGGGAAGCGCGGACTGCGCCAGGTATGGCCTCCGGCGCTGTTGTGTGGCGTGACGTTCGCCGTCTTCCAGTACGTCGCGTCCAACTTCTGGTCGATCCCGCTCACCGACATCATCGCGTCGCTCGCTTCGGCGCTGGCCGTCCTGGCCTTCACCCGGGTCTGGCACCCGAAGGAGGGCTACGTCGAGGCGACCGGCGGCGAGCCCGCGCGGCGGGGTTCCGCGTCCCAGCCACCGCGCACCTCCGGTGACACCGAGCAGGCCCACCCGGTCGCGGTTGCCCAGGCCCGCGCGACCTCGGACACCACGATCCGCGACACGCCCGGCGACATCTTCAGGAGCTACGCGCCGTACCTGATCATCATCGTGGTCTTCGTGCTCGCCACCCGCGTATCGGCCATCACCGGCGTAGCCCCCAAGAAGCCCGGCGAGCGCGGTACCCGCCTGGACTCGGTGACCCGCGTCTACGACTGGCCGGGCCTACACATCGTCAGCGGCAAGGGCACGGCCGTCGTCACCACCTTCAAGCTGAACTACCTCTCGGCCGCCGGCACCCTGCTGTTGCTGTCCGGTCTGCTCACCATGCTCGTGCTGAATGTGGGGGTCGGCCGAGCGCTGCGCACCTACGGACGCACGCTCGCGCAGCTGAAGTTCGCGATCCTCACCGTGATGGCCGTTCTGGCGCTCGGCTTCGTCATGAACGAGTCCGGTCAGACTGTGACGCTGGGGCTGTGGATGGCCGGAGCCGGCGGCTTGTTCGCACTGCTGTCGCCGATCCTGGGTTGGCTCGGCGTCGCGGTCACCGGCTCGGACACCTCCTCGAACTCACTGTTCGGAGCCCTGCAGATCACCGCCGCCATGCACGCGCACCTGTCGCCGACGCTGCTGGCCGCGGCGAACTCCTCTGGCGGCGTGCTCGGCAAGATGATCTCGCCGCAGAACCTCGCGATCGCGGCCGGCGCCGTCGGGCTCGAGGGGCGCGAGGGCGACATCTTCCGGCGCGTATTCGTGTGGAGCATCGCGTTCCTGGCCTTCATGTGCCTGCTCGTCTACCTGCAGTCGACCCCGGTGTTGTCGTGGATGGTCGTCTGAGACCGTGACCGGTTGGCATGTCCGCGGCGCTGAACCTCATGCTCGATGCAGTGCACGCCGGGACCCTCAATTGCGAACCGAGCGCGGCGCAGGTCGATGTGCGCCGGGGTTCGTGGTGACGAAGGCCGCGACGACGAACACCAAGTAGGCAAACCAGCGCTGCAGCTTGTCGGTCGATAGCCGGGCGCCAAGGCGGCATGCGGCGAGCGCTCCAGCTGTTGCCGCCACCGTGAACGTGATGGCTTCGCGGACGATCCGCGCGGTTAATCACGGTTCACCCCATCGAAGGACGCTGGTCCGTTCTGGGGGATTCGCCTGGAACAAAACAGGATTCCCGATGTGCTGATGTTGATGACGGCGATCGCGCGAGACTAACGTCAGGCTGACAGTTGTGCAGAAGGGGGAGCGATGGTTGCCGCGCGTGTCGCGGAGCAGTCCTCGCGCGCATTGCACGCCTATGTGCCGCGCCTCGCGATCGAATGGTTGCGCCGGCATCCGGATGAGCGCCACCTCGCCGTAGACGGGTCGCTCGCGTTCGTCGACATCTCCGGATTCACGAAGTTGACCGAACGACTCGCGCGCGTCGGACGTGCCGGTCCGGAGGAACTCAGCGACATCCTCGATTCGACGTTCGGCGCGTTGCTGACCGCGGCCCGGACGGACGGCGCTGACCTCGTCAAGTGGGGCGGTGATGCGGTGCTGCTGCTGTTCCGAGGCGACGACCACGCCACGCGCGCAGCGCGTGCCGCCTATCGCATGCGGCGGGTTCTGCGCGACGTGGGGCATACCCAGGCGTCGGCCGGGCAGGTCACGCTGCGGATGTCGGTAGGCATCCACAGCGGGCGATTCCACTTCTTCCTGGTGGGCGACCCGGAGATCCATCGGGAGCTGATCGTCAGCGGCCCCGGCGCGAGCGTGACCGCCGAGATGGAGTCCATCGCGAGTGCCGGGCAGATCGTGGTGAGCGATGCGACTGCCGCGCTGCTCCACCCGGCCTCGATCGGTCTGCGGGTGTCGGGTGGCTGGGTCCTCCGGTCCGTCCCGGTGCTCGCTGACCTCACGGTGCCAGAAGTGACCGATGACGACATAGACGTGCGCCCGCTGTTACCGGCGCCGGTCCGCGCTCACCTGCTCGCGGCCGCCGGCGCATCCGAGCACCGACCGCTCGCGGTGGCGTTCATCCAGTTCTCGGGTACGGACGCGCTGATCGGTGACGCCGGCGCGGCCGCTGCGGTCGAGGCCCTCGACGAGTGCGTGCGCAACGTCCAGGAGGCGTGCGCGACGCACGGCGTCTCCTTCCTCGAGAGCGACATCAATCGTGACGGCGGCAAGATCATGCTTGCCGCGGGCGCCCCGCGCAGCAGCGGCGACGACGACGACCGTTTGCTGCGCGCGGTGCAGGTCGTGATCGCGCGTCAGGGGCGCCTTCCGTTACGCGCGGGTGTCAACCACGGTCGAGTGTTCGCCGGTGACTTCGGGCCGGCGTTCCGACGCACCTACTCGATCAAGGGCGACGCGATCAACGTCGCCGCGCGAGTCATGGCGCACGCCGAACCCGGTGCTGCGCTGGCCACGAACGAGGTGATGGCACGCTCGCGCACGATGTTCGCGACACGGCAGTTTCCCCCGTTCATGGTGAAGGGAAAGGCCAAGCCGATTCGTGCGGTCCTGCTCGGGGCGCCGCAGGGCGACCGCGACGGGGGCGCGAGCGACCGGAACGACGACGCGTTCGTCGGACGCGACACGGAGCTCGCGGCGCTGCGCGAGGCTCTGGACCGCACGAGGGCACGGCGCGGTTCGCTGGTCGAGGTCATCGGCGAGCCAGGCATGGGCAAGTCCCGACTGGTGCAGGAGGTCCTGCGTGAGACGGCGGATCTCGTCGTGGTCAGCGGGGCGAGCGGTTCGTATGAGTCCAAGACGCCGTACTACCCGTTCCGCACCCTGTTGCGGCAGTTGCTCGGGGTGCGTCAGGTGGACGGCGCCACCGCGATCGCCCGGCGGCTCGCCGACCGGGTAGAGGTCGATGCGCCCCACCTCCTGCCATGGCTACCGCTGCTCGGCATCGTGCTCGACGCCGAACTACCTGCAACGCGCGAGACCGACGAGGTCGACGAGCGATTCCGCCGCGCGAGATTGGAGGAGGTACTGGTCGAGTTCCTCGGCCTGGTGCTGCCGACTCCCACTCTTCTTGTCTTCGAGAACGCCCAGCTGATGGACGATGCGTCCGCCGATCTGCTGCACAAGATCGGGGCCGGGCTCGGTGTTCGTCCCTGGTTGGTGCTGGTGACCCGCCGCGATGTCGCGACGGGGTACGTGCCGGCACGCACCGGTGAGGACTACCGCTTGCTGCCGTTGACGCCCATTGTCGGCCCGCTCGCCCTGGACCTGCTCGACTCGGTCACCCGGTCTGCCCCCCTCAGCGCACATGCGATGAACGCCATCGCGTCGAAGGCGGGCGGCAACCCGCTGTTTCTCCGGGCCCTGGTGAGTGCGGCGGCCCGCTCGGGCAGCGAGGCCGACCTGCCGGACTCGGTCGAGGCCGTCCTGACGAGCGAGGTGGACCGGCTCGAACCGAACGACCGCACGTTGCTGCGTTACGCCGCCGTCCTCGGTGTGCGGTTCTCGGAGCCGATGCTGCGGGAGATGCTGGTCGCCAGTGGCAGTGCAGCGGTCGATGCCGACCTGGGGCGATTGGGCGGTTTCGTCGAGCACGACGGCGGCGGCGTCTGGCTGTTCCGCCACGCGCTCATGCGCGACGTCGCCTACGCAGGGCTGCCGTACCGCCTCCGGCGACGGATGCACGATCACGCCGGCCGCGCCCTCGAGGCGAGCGCGACCAACCTCGAGGAGATCTCCGAGCGGTTGTCGATGCACTTCTTCCACGCAGGTGACTATGAGCGGGCGTGGACGTATTCGCGGATGGCGGGACGTCGTGCGCAGAGCCAGTACGCCTACACCGCTGCGATCGAATTCTTCGAGCGTGCCATTGAGTCAGGCCGCGCGTCCGGTGCCGCCCACACCGAACTGGCCGAGGTCCTCGAGGCACTTGGTGACGTCTGCGACATCGCCGGGTTCTCACACGATGCGGTCGTCGCCTACCGCCGGGCCCGCCCGTACCGACGCGACGACCCCGTCGGGCGCGCGGCACTGATGCTCAAGGAGGCGGGACTGCACCAGCGCCTCAGCGAGTTCGTGACCTCGCTACGGTTGCTGACCCATGCCCGCGGAGTGCTGCGCGACTCCGGCGGCGCCCTCGCCGATTCGATTCGTTCGCGGCTCGCGACGCGGTACGGCTTCGGAAAATACCTGCAGGGCGCCCATGCCTCAGCTGTTCGGTGGAGCGAGGTGGGAGTGCGCGAGGCGCGGTTGTCCGGTGATCGCGACGCCTTGGCCTACGCGTACAACACCCGACACCTGGCATGCATCCACGCCGGCGTCGGGGAGGAAGAGGCCTACGGCGAACTGGCTCTTGCCGTATACGAGGATCTCGGCGACCTCCGCATGCAGGCACACTGCCTGAACAACCTCGCCATCAGCGCCATGCACGACGGGCAGTGGGACCGTTCGGCCGACCTGCTCGACCGGGCGGCAGGCATCTTCCGACGCGTCGGCGATACAGCGAACGAGGCGAACGCCCAGTACAACCGGGCCGATCTGCTCATCCGACAGCAACGATTCGCACAGGCCGAGCCGTTACTCGTCGCCGCGCTCCGTGCGGCTCAGGCCGCTGACGATCGTGAGCTGGTGGCTCTGGCGATGCGTGAGTCCGGCCGGGTACGAGCGGGGCTCGGGCATCCTGACGACGCGCTGGCCCGATTCGACGCGGCCCGGGCCGGCTTCACCGAACTCGGCCTGGCGCAGGAGCTGGTCAGCCTCGACGAGGCCACGGCCGAGTGCCTCGTCGAGGCCGGCGACGTGGATCGGGCGATAGAGCTGGCGAGCGCGGCCCTCGCGCGGGCGCACGAACTGCACGTCGAGTCAGCGCTGGCGTCCCTGCACCGGGTGCGCGGGTCGGCGCTGGGTGCCGCCGGGCGATACGCCGACGCCCGGGCCGCTTTCGAGGCCGGTCTGCACAGCCCGGACGGCAGCGACGGAAGGCGTGAGTACGCGCTGAACCTGCTAGGTATCGCCGAACTCGCGGCGCGGGAGGACCACCCAGACGCAGCGCGCCTGATGAGCGAAGGCAGACAGATCCTGGACGGTCTGGGCGTGCTCATGCCCTCGGTGCTGGTACCGACCTGATCAGGTGCTACCTCGCATGTCCTGGGTGAACAGCAGGTACAACAGCGCGTCGCCGGCGTTGTCGCGGTGGCTCTGCACGTAGTCGGTGCAGAAGGTGTTACCGGACGCGTCCTGCGCCACGCCTTTGGACACGCACGGAGCGGAGACGAGGTTCAGCGGACCGGTTGCGGAGAAGCTCACCTTCAGCGTGTAGCTGTTGAGCCCCTTGCCCAGGCACTGCTTCTTCGAGCACCGGATGATCAGCAGCGCCGGGTCGGCCGGCGGGCCGTAGCTGGTGCCGAGGTTGGCGATGAACTGCACGACCTCGCTGCCGCTCGTGCAGCCGAGGTCCGGCGTGCATGCGCCGAGCGACAGTGCACCGCCCGGGGACGAGAAGCCGTGCGAGAGCACCAGCGTGCCGCATTCGGACTCGGTGCTGGCCGCCGTGCAGTCCGCGTTCCCCACACCGAGACCGGTGACCAGCTGGGGGTTGTCGGACGAGAACGTCTCCAGCACCTTGAGGACGTCGAACGGCGACGTCGTCCCCGGGACGACCTGGCTCAGCTTTCCGTTGGTTTTCGCCACCGCTACCGTCACCTGAACGCCATTGTCGACGGCCGAGTAGGCGACGGCGAACGTCGCGCTGTTCACGCCGGCGGGCATGATCACCGAGGTGGGACCGAGGGTCCCGGCCGTACGACCACCCGTGGCGAGCGACGCTGTCAGGTTCAGCGACGTGGACGTGTTGAAGGCGGCGCCTGCCGGCGACAGCGTCACGGTGAGGGTGAACGGACTGCCCGCTATCACCAGAACGTCGGGGACGGCTCCGCCGAGGTTCGAGTTGTCGGTCGAGGCCATCGCGCTGATGCCGGTGGGTGTAGGCACCGGCGCCGCTGAGGTGTTGCCCGCCACACTCAAGCCGACGCTCGACAAGATAACGATCACCGTAGAAACAGCGACGCCAAATCGGATTTTACGTGCCCGGTTGACGGATTCTGATTTGCGCATGACGACTTCCCCCTGATGCTGTCTGCGGCCCATCGTGCCCGATCGGAATATGCGCGTCAAGGACGCCGGACTTGTAGCTGAATACCCGCGATAGACGCATAGTGACGGATTTCCAGCATATCGTCCGTCGAATTCACGTCCGTTCCGCGAGAACGGATCAGCCGGGTACGTCGATCACCTGACCCTCGGCGCCGACCAGCACGTTCACCGGGGAGTCGAGCTCGCCGGCTATCGCATCAAGCTGGTCGTCGGTGCGTGCCGGGCCGTGATGGAACAGCACGAGCGTCCCGACCCCGGCCTCCGTCGCGAGCCGGATCGCCTCGTCGACGGTCGCGTGACCGAAGATGTCGGCCGTGG
This sequence comes from Jatrophihabitantaceae bacterium, assembly GCA_036833255.1. Taxonomy (GTDB): domain Bacteria; phylum Actinomycetota; class Actinomycetes; order Mycobacteriales; family Jatrophihabitantaceae; genus QHCC01. Next base: position 34,848 of record DAITQD010000002.1, on the reverse strand, counting down.
AGCGCTCGGCCTCGAGGAACTGCGCGTCGTGCAACAAGACGTCCACACCGCGGATCATCGCTCGCACCTCATCGCTACAGCCTTGGACGGGCCCGTGGTCGGGAAGGTAGGCGATCGAACCGGAAAGGTCGTCGATGCGATATCCGTAGGTTCGCCCGCCCTTGTGCGCGACTTCGGCGGCGGTGACGCCAAAGCGCCCCACGTCGATTCGCCCTGGCTGCAAAGCGGTGAACGTCCATGCTCCCCGCAGACCCTCCGGCGGGATGGGAAAGCACGGCGGCGACATCGTCTTGGCGAGCAGGTCGCGTCCGCTGAGGCCCCCCTGCGCGGGTAGGTAGAGGTCGACGACGCTCTGGTAGTGATCACCAGCGATGAAGAACGGAATGCCCTGGACGTGGTCCCAGTGCAGATGGCTGAGCAGGATCGCACCCTGGAAGGCAGGGCCGGGAAGGATCGGCGTGAGTGAGCGCAAGCCGGTGCCGGCATCGAGCACGAGAGTGGGAACGTCGTCGCCGTCGGCAGCAATCGCGACACACGAGGTGTGCCCTCCGTAGCGGAGGAAGTCCAGCCCTGGGGCCGGCGTCGATCCGCGGACACCGAGGAGCCAGAGCCTCACCGATTGATCACGTGAGGAATCTAGCGCCTGGTCTTCGACCTCTCACCCGAAACGGTTCCTCGTCGCGGGTCGCGCCGATCATTGCGCCTTCTCCTATTCTCAACGACTGCACCCTGACTTAACGGTCGCCACAGGCCTATGCTCTGCGTTCGACCACTTAGCCAGGCATTCTTTAGGCGAATTGATGGGGTCCATGAGAGCCAAGAAGGATGGGGTGCTCGCGCCCCTTCGCCATCGGGACTTCCGCCTTTTGACGCTAGCGCTCGGGGTTTCGGGTGCTGGATCGTGGGCCTACAACGTCGCGCTCGCGGTCTATGTGTACGAGCAGACCCACTCGGCTGCGTGGGTCGGGGCGGCGACCATCGGCAGGTTCGTGCCGTCGATGGTGTTCGGTGCGTACGGCGGCGTGCTGGCCGAACGCTTCGAGCGCGTGCGCCTGATGGTGGTCCTCAATCTCATCTGCACGGGGCTGATGGGCGTTCTGGCTCTGATCACGCAGGAGAAGGGACCGGTTCTGCTGGTCATCGCCCTCGCCGGCGTCAGCTCCGTCGTCGGCATGACCTTCACCCCGGCCGACTACGCGATGACACCTCAGGTCGTTCCGCCGAGCTTGCTCGCGGCCGCCAACACCGTCCGCAACACGGTCGAGAACCTCACCGTGATCGCCGGCCCCGCACTGGGTGGCCTGTTGCTTCTGCTTGGGCCGCCGCCGATCGCGTTCGCGTTCAACGCCGGATCCTTCCTCGTGGCCGCGGCGTTCACGGCGATGGTGCGCGAGCGCAGCCGGCCGGTCGATGTCACCGAGGGGGGCGAATCCGGCCCACTCCGCCAGATGCTGGTCGGGATCAACACGGTCCGCACCTCGGTCACTGCAACCGTGCTGGTCACCTACAGCGTCATTGCGAGCTTCGTGTACGGCGTCGACACCGTGCAGTTCGTCCTACTCTCGAGGTACCAGCTCGGGACCGGAACCGACGGTTACGGCTACCTCCTGGCGGGGTTGGGCCTCGGCGGCGTCGCGGCTGCCGGGTTGGTCAGCCGGATCTCGTCGTGGGATCGGCTCGGGACTGTGATCCTGATCGGAATGGCGGCGTACTGCCTGCCCACGCTGCTGTTCCTCGTGGTCGACAACTCGGTAGTGGCATTCCTGATCCAAGGCGTCCGCGGCGCCGGCACGCTCGTGGTTGACGTCCTGGCCATGACGGCGATGCAGCGGTCGCTGCCCGGCGACAAGCTTGCCCGCGTGATGGGCGCCTTCTTCACCCTCGTGCTGGGCGCGATCTCGCTCGGGGCACTGCTCACGCCACAGCTATACGAGCACACCAACCTCGACACCACGATCTGGGTCGCTGGGCTCGGGCTTCCCGCACTATGCCTGCTCGGATGGCCCTGGCTGGTCCGCATGGACAATTCGAACCTCGCACACCTCGCCGAAATCCGGCCCCGCCTCCTTGTGCTGCAACGGGCGGCGATCCTCGCCGAGGCGAGCCAGTCGGTACTCGAACGCCTGGCGTCGACCGCGACCGAGCTGGAGGTGCCGGCTGGCGTGGCCGTCGTCACCGAGGGGGAGCCGGCCGACGCGTTCTACGTCATCGAGTCCGGCGTAATGGCTGTGCACTCACACGGCGATTCGACGGTGTCGACGGCGCTACCTCCGCTGGGCGAGGGCGAGTACTTCGGCGAGATCGGCCTGCTCGAACGGATTCCGCGCACCGCCACCGTCGTTGCGAGTGTCCCGAGCAAGCTGCTGCGGGTCGACGGGGAGGAGTTCCTCGAGGCGCTGACCACGGCGTCCGCATCGATGTCCCTGCTCGAGGGCGCGCGCGTGCGCCTGGCGCGCACACCCTCGTATCCGCCGTCCGGGAGCGGTGCGCTCACCGGCACCGCACGGTGACCGCCCTGAACGCGCTGGGGCGCCATGATCAGACAAGCAGACCCAATCCTGACCGGTCCTGACGCGATCGGCCATGCCCCGCTGGCGGTGCCCGTCCCGAGGCGGCGCCAGCACCTCCAGATGCCGCGGCGACGCGCGACCTGCTCGCGCAGATCGAACGTCACCTCGCCGCCGAGGAAGAGCTGCTGGCATCGGCTGGTAGCCCAGCGCCGGCCACCGCCAGTCTGGGCAGCCAGCCGCACGAGTGGTACGACCTCACCGAGGGGCCGGTCATTGACCTCGACACACTGCCCGGCGCGCTCGGAATCGACGCGGCACGCGGCCGGCTGTTGCGGCTGGGCCCTGCGGAGCAGGTCGAAGTTCGCTCCAGCGGCGATCCGGGCCCGCTGTGGCAGCAGCTGACCAGGGCTGACCCCGGTGGCTACGGCGTCGCCTACCTTGAGCGCGGCCCGCAGCGGTGGCGCGTGGAAATCACTCGTCACGGCGAGCACTGGGCACCACATCCGCTCGCCTAGCCGACCCGTTTTCCGCCGAGCTGCACATCGATGCATGATGAAGGCATGACTTCTTCAGAGCTGCCGCGTGATGTGCCGGTTCCTTTCGGTGTGGCGGACGGCCCGCCGGCACCGGTCCAGATACTCCGCCGGTGGCAGGAGTCCGGTGCCATCTGGAACGTGGTAGCCAGGACCGCGTCCTGGCTAGAGATCTCGTTGATCACCTGCGACGGCGGCGAGGAGATGGAGCGACTCAGGTCCGCCGACCCGGACCTGATCGCATTCGTGGGCGCCCGGACCAGTAGTGAGCAGTAGCCGACCATGACCACTCTCGACGCTTCTGCCGCCGCGGGCCGCAGCACCGACGCATGGCACGCGACTGTG
>DAITQD010000002.1:14029-31360 GCA_036833255.1 Jatrophihabitantaceae bacterium | reverse complement strand
TCTCGACGCTTCTGCCGCCGCGGGCCGCAGCACCGACGCATGGCACGCGACTGTGCTGGACAGCATCGGCAACACGCCACTGATCCGCGTCGACGGGATATGGGTGAAGCTGGAGTTCCTCAACCCGTCCGGATCGATCAAGGCGCGGATCGCGAAGTACATGATCGAGAAGGCGGAGGCCGACGGGCTGCTGCGGCCCGGCGACACCATCGTGGAGGCCTCCAGCGGCAACACCGGCAACGCGATGTCCATGGTGGCGGCGGTCAAGGGCTACCGAATGCTCGTCATCATGCCCGACGGGATGAGCCCCGAGCGGGCCGCGATCTCCATCGCGTTCGGGGCGCAGGTGATGACCCTCGGCGACTTCCACGTCACCGACGCGCTGGCCAAGGCCCGCGAGCTCGGTAAGCAGCCGGGCTACTTCGCCCCTCAGCAGTTCGACAACGAGTGGAACGTCGAGGAGAACCGAACCTGGCTCGGCCCGGAGATACTGCGCCAACTGCCCGACGGGGTGCTGCCCGATGCGGTGGTCGGCGGCGTGGGCACCGGCGGCACGATCGTCGGCGTCGGGCAGGCGTTTCGCGCGGTCAACCCGCGCTGCCGGGTCGTCGCGGTCGAACCCAACGAGTCGTGCACGCTCATGTGCGGCGAGGTCGGCCGGCACCTCATCGAAGGCATTGCCGACGGCTTCGTGCCGGGCATCATCGCCCGCCACCGTGGCGATGTGGACGCAATGGTTGCCGTCGACAGCGACCAGGCCATCGCCGAGATGCGGCGCCTGGCCAAGGAGTTCGGCCTGTTCGTCGGCCCCAGCTCAGGGGCTCACCTCGTCGCTGCCCGGGCGCTGAAGGAGCAGTCCGAGGACGTGGAGCATGTTGTCACGTTCTTCTGCGACGAGGGCGAGAAGTACATCAACGACTACTTCACCAGCCCCTGAGGCTGCGCCCCTGTGCGCCGTTCGCCGAGCGGTTGCCGAGTTGTCACGGCGCCTGGTTCTGGAACTGGAACTGGACGCGCACCGAGCCGTCCAGTGGCACGACGAGGGTGGAGTCGCTCGCCGACCAGACCTCCGGCACGAGAAACATTCGGTCGTGCCCCTCGATGAGCAGCCGGAAGTGGCGGTAGCGGTAGTGGTAGGTCTGGCCGGGCGACGTCGGCAGCGCGGTCTCCTCGATGCACGGTGTGTGCAAGGCGGCCGGGTGCTGGCAGCCGTCGGTCAGGTATAGCCGCTCTTGGGTGTCCAGGATGACGGTGGGAAAACGATCGAGGTGCCGCGCGTCGTACTGGGCGATGCCGCGGCCCGACCACTGTGCGATGGTCGCCGTCGCCCAGAACATGCTCGCCGCGACGACGACGCCGATCAGCACTCCGGCGGATCTGCGCAGCGCCACTGTGCCCACGGCGCCGGTCAGGATCACCGTGCCTCGCCGGGGTGGGGTCAGCAGATTCAGTACGTGCCACGAGTAGGCGATCACGGACGCCCCGAAGGCGACGAACAGCGGCGTCACCAGGTTGTACAACGCCCAGTCGCGGATGTAGGTGTATGCGAACAGGAGCACGACGCCCAGCCCGAGCACGGCCAGCCCGGCCACAATCCCTCGGCGCGCAAGTCTGCGGATCCGGGCGACCTCCGAGGTGCTTTCATGGTCCGCCGCGCCGGCGACCGCGGTCGCGATGCGCCGGCGGATCGCGGTGTGCAGCACGACGCCCCCGACGCCGAGGAGCGTGAGGACCAGTAACGGGACCAGCAGCGGCTGCGGGCTGCGCATGACGTAGTCCCGCGTGCTCAGGCCGATCGTGTCCACGTCGACGCCGAAGTACTGGTACTGGGCCCGCGACGACACGTACCCGAAGTAGAACAGGACGGCAGACAGCACGGTGGCCGGCGCGATGATCGTCGCCCCGAAGCTGACCCATCGCACCAGTTGGCTGCGGTCCGGCGAGCCGTCATCAGCCACCGAACTCAGCTCGACTCGCCGGGGGCCGTCGGGACCACTCCTGGCTGCGCCGTGAACTGGATCTGGCTAGCTCCAAGTCCGGCGAATTCGTCACACGAACTCTGCTTCGCGCACTGCACGGTCCCGGCCAGGACGAGGGTGACCGACTCGTCGGAGCCCACCTCCACGATCTGGGTGACCGGCACGAGACACTCGATGTCGGCGGTGCTCGACCGCCACCGCCACGTGGTCGTGCACACCGGCCGGTCCGCGCCGCATGCGGTGCCGCCGAAGCGGAAGATGCCTTCCGGATCGAGGCCAAATGCCGTAAGAGACACCGACACGTCGGGCGGGATCGGATTCGGACCAAGCCAGTTGACGTGGGCACACTGCTCGGCTCCGTCGCCGTCGACGTTCCCGCCGATCGGCAGCGACGGTAGTGAGATCGCGGTGCCGCCGCCCCCATCCGATTGCGGCGCCTCGGTGGTCGGTCCCTCTGTCGCGGGCACCGTGTTGATTGGGACCGTCGGCTCCGAGCCGTTGCCGGATACGTGGTGGCCTGCGCCGCAGCCGACCAGCAGCAGGGCAACCAGCGCCCCGACGCAGGACCGGAAACCGCCGCTCACAGGCATGGCACCCTCAGCTGACCACGTTGATCGTCCAGAAGTCAGAGGCCAGTCCGCGGTTGGTCAGGTAGTCGTAGGGAATGGTGAAGTAACCCTTCTTCCCCCAGCCGGTGCCCCAGGAGTTTCGGACGATGAACCGCTGCTCGGCGTCGTCGTACCCGACGGCCAGGACGGCATGGCCACCCAGGGTGGCTTCGTCCGGAGAGGGCATCGGCACAACGCCCGTCTTGGCCACGTCCTGGCTCTCGAAGCTCTCGTAGACCGTGAAGCCGAAGACGAACGGGTAGCCGGACGCGAGGCAGGCACGCAGGTGGTCCAGATCGCGGGTCACCCGCTGGTAGGAGGTGGCCGTGTTGTTCAGCGCGTTGGTGTAACACAGCGGGGGAGGCTTCTCGGCGTCGCGCGCTCCGGGCGGGAAGGGCCCGCCGTCGCTCACGGCTGGAGTGTCGTCATAAGGCCAGTCGGACTCGGAGCAGACCCCGAGCTTGCTGACGCTCTTCACGCCGTCGCGGATTGCCGCGCCGGAGTCGTAGCCGACATGACCTTCCATCGCGCGTTCGTTGTAGTAGATGAACAGACGGGATGGGCCGAAGTCGGTGAGGCCTTGCTTGATGAGATCGAACTTGAAGCCCGCCGCGATGGCGTTCGCAGTGCAACTGCCGATGCGTCCCTGGTCGTAGACGGGCGGGCACTGCCCAGTGAGGTCGGCGGACGGGGGCAGGGCGGTCAGCACGGGTCGTGCCGCGGTGTAGATGTGGTCACGGGCGTCCGGCAGGTCGGGTACCCAGCCGTAACCAGCCAGCTTGCGAGGTGCAGACGTCATGACTCTTCTCCCTTATGGCCAACTTCCGGTGCGGAACTCGCGGTCGGTGTAGCAGTCGGAGCACGGAACGTCTTGATGTACGCGTCGAAGTTCCAACCGGGATGCGTACCGTCGCCGTCGAGGAATCGGAGGGCGGCGGCCCTGCCGTTGTCATACAGCATTTGTTGTGTCGCCTTGTCTATGTCAAAGTTCGTCGACTTCACCCCGCCCGTGTCGATGAAGATCGTCCGAGCCAGCACGTCGGGTTTGTCGATGTGCATCCGATCGTAGAAGCCGGTCAGCGTGTCGAGCATCGCGACCGCCAGGCTGAACACGCCTTTCACGGGGCGCGCAGCCTTTTGTGCGGCGTCGGCCCGCACCGACAGCTTGATGCCGAACGTCGGCCAGCGCGGCTCAACGCCTTGCGGCGCGTCGAAGACGTCGACCGGGAAATTCGACAGCATGCCGCCGTCGACGATGGAGGACGAGCCGCCGTTGGCGGCTTTCAGATGCACCGGCTGGTAGAAGAAGGGAATCGACATCGACATCCGCACCGCGTCGGCGACCCGTTGCGTCAGCGGGTCGCGACCGTAATGCTCGCTGTAGTCCCACGGGAAACGGCGCAGGGACCCCTGGCTGATGTCAGAGGCCATCACGACGAGCCGGCCGACCTCATTCGAGGGTAGGGAGTGCCCGCTGCTCTGATACGGCAGGTCGGCGAACGTGTCGACGTGCCGCTGCTCGAGTAGATTCCCGAGCCAGCTCCGCAGGTACTCGCCTCGATACACCCCATCGCTAACGAGCAGTTCAGCGGCTTTGCCGATCAGCAACTGTTCCCACGAATGACCGTCACGGAACTTGCGGTAGTCGACCTCGTTCATGATGGTTTGGAGCTCTGCAGCCGGGAAGCCGGCGGCGACGAGCGCGCCGACAATCGCGCCTGCCGAGGTACCGGCGACCCGGTTGAATTCATACCCGCGCTCCTCCAGCACGCTGAGCGCTCCGACGAGGGCGATGCCTTTGACGCCGCCGCCCTCGAGAACAAGGTCGGCCTTTGTCGATAGGGATGTTTGCGTCATGGACTTTCATCCTTTCCGTTTGCGATGCGCCGCAACGAGCGCTCGAGCTGGCCGTCGACAGACATCAGGCGTGCGCGCGGATGAGTCTGACCAGATCGTCTGCCGCGGCAACAAAGCTGGTGGCGGTGGCTGGGGTGATGCTCTTGGGTTTGCGGGCGGCCACATCGCGCAGGGCAGACATGCTTGCCGACGTCGGGACCAATGATGAGTCCAGGCCCTTGCTGATGAGAGAGTTGACTGCATCGCGCACTGTGGGACTGATGACGCCTGCCGCGGCGACTGCGATCGGGCGGACGGCGTCTTCCACCGCTGACCAGGCTTTGAGCACGGCCCCGGCGGGGTCTGAGCCGGCCGAATCTCGTGCCGAACTCATCGCGGGCGACGGTGTTGTGCTGATCCGAGCACCGCTGGCAGCCGCACCGCTCACCGCCTTCGTGGTGTTAGCTGCCATGTCGGCTTGTTGCTGCAAGAGGACCTTGTTACTGCCGATGTCGACCTCGCTGATGCGCCCGAACGCACTCCCTAGCGGCCCCCGAAATATCACGATCGCCAGCACGACAATCAAGGGCCAGAGGATGGGCGCGATGCCACGCAACAGGGCTGAGACCTGGGTGAGAGTGTCATCTCCCGCAACCGACGAGGTCGGGCTCGAGGCACCAGCCACAAGTACGCCGCCATGCGGAAGTAGGAACAGGTAGGTACCGATCAAGTCAGCTCGCCCCCGGCCTCGCGCACCCTTTGCACGTTGATCTTGAGAGCTGTTTACCAGATCACGTGCTCAATGTCGCGGAACGTTGCCGCCTGGTCGTTCACATTCGACACTCGATGCGGCGGCCGCCGGGTCCGACGTGGCAGGCACGGGCCCGGCCGTTGGACGACGTTCGGTGGCCGGCAACTAAGCCGGTGGAGGCAAACCCTTGACTTAACGAAGATTTAACGTCATGGTTGTCCCAACACGAGAAAAGCCAGATCGAGCTGACAAAACTGAACACGACAAACTCCTAGCGAGCGTCGTGAGCGGGTGAGCAGATCGGGCGCGGCGGCCAGTCCACCCCTACTGGACGTCATTTTCTCGAGTGATGTCCATGATTGCCGGCGGAACCCCCCTACCCGCCGGGAACCACGGATCGTTGGAGCCCCGGCAGAGCCCCCCGCCTGCCGGGGCTTCTGCGCGCTACGGGCCAGCTGCTTGTCGCAGGGCCGGGGCGCTGGCGGTCGGTCGGAGAAATACCGCAATGGACAACCGCTATTGCGGTTAAATTAGCTGTAATGTGGCGCAGATGCGGAGGTATTAGCTAGTATCGTCGGGTGCCCAGTTACCGGTACCGCGAGGCGGCCGCACTGCTCGGCGTCAGCGACGACACGCTGCGCCGCTGGGCCGACGCCGGCCGGGTCGCGACTATCACCGACGCCGCCGGCCGACGGGCGATCGACGGCGCCGAGTTGGCCCGCTTCGCCGAGGCGAACGCGTCGCCCGTCCCAGACACCCAGCCGGTCCTACGCGAGTCCTCGCGCAACCGCTTCGTGGGGCTCGTGACTCGTGTCGTGCGCGACACCGTCATGGCGCAGGTCGAACTGCAATGCGGCCCGTACCGCGTCGTGTCGTTGATGAGCCGGGAGGCGGCCGACGAGCTCTGCCTCGAACCCGGTGTCACCGCGATCGCTGCCGTGAAATCCACCAATGTCGTCGTGGAAGTTCCAGGGGAGCTGGGATGAAGGCGTTGTTCCCGCGCGCGGGCGCGTTGGCCAGTGTCGCTGTCATGGTCGCTGCGGCGCTCGCCGCGTGCTCGTCGTCGCCGAAGCACAAACCTGGATCGCTGTCGGGATCGATCATCGTTTACGCGGCGGCGTCGCTCAAGGACGCGTTCACGATGCTTGCCAAGCAGTTCGAGACAGCGCACCCGGGCACGCACGTCACCGTGAACTTCGGGCCCAGCTCGGAGCTGGCCACCGGCATCACGAACGGCGCACCCGCAGACCTGTTCGCGTCGGCGGCGGGCAAGCCCATGGCGAATGTGGTGTCGGCCGGCGAGGCGGACCCGCCGCGCAACTTCGTCAAGAACACGATGGAGATCGCGGTGCCACCGGGCAATCCAGCACACGTTGCGTCCGTGGCCGACCTCGCGAAGAAAGCGGTCAAGGTCGCGCTGTGCGCCCCCACGGTCCCGTGCGGCGACCTGGCCCGGCAGGTGTTCACGAACGCCCACGTGACGGTCAAGCCGGTGTCGCTCGAGGCCGACGTCAAGGCGACGCTGGCGATTGTCGAACTCGGCGAGGTCGACGCCGGCGTCGTCTACGTGACCGACGTCAAGGCCGCCGGGGCCAAGGTCGTCGGCGTGCCAATCCCAACCTCGATCAACGCCACCACCGAGTACCCCATCGCGACGCTGAAGCACGCCAAGAATCCCTCGCTGGCAAAGGCGTTCGCGGACTACATCCAGTCGCAACCGGGGCAGGCCGTGCTCAATGCCGAGGGGTTCGGCAGGCCGTGACGCGGCGCCGCACGCCCGGCGGACTCGGGACGCCTGCACTGCTCGTCCCGCCGGCCGTGGTCGGTGTGATGTTCCTGCTGCTGCCCACCCTCGGGTTGCTGATCCGCGCGCCGTGGAGCGCGTTGCGGTCGATCTACGCACAAACGGACGTCGCCGATGCCCTGCGTATCTCGATCGTCACCTCGCTCGAGGCGACGGTGGTATCGCTCGTGCTCGGCGTCCCGCTGGCGTGGCTGATCGCGCGGCTCCACTTCGCGGGGATGGGGGTGGTGCGTGCGGTCGTGACGATCCCGCTCGTCCTGCCGCCGGTGGTCGGCGGCGTTGCGCTGTTCGCCGCGCTGGGCAGCCGTGGCTACGTCGGGCGCTACCTCTCGTCATGGTTCGGTCTCGAGTTGCCCTTCACGCAGCACGGCATCGTGCTGGCGCAGACGTTCGTGGCCATGCCGTTCCTGGTGGTGACGCTTGAGGGCGCGTTCCGCACAGCGGACCGTGGCCTCGAGGAGGCGGCAGCCACCCTCGGGGCGTCGCGGTCGCGGATCTTTGCCCGGGTGACGATGCCGCTCGTCGTGCCCTCGCTCGTGGCCGGCACAGTGCTGTGCTGGGCGCGGGCGCTCGGCGAGTTCGGGGCGACGGTGATCTTCGGCGGCAACGTCCCGGGCTCGACCCAGACCATGCCGACCGCCGTCCTGGATGCCTTCCAGAACGACCCGCAGGCGGCGGTCGCGCTCAGCCTGCCGCTGATGCTCGTGGCCCTCGTCGTGCTCGGGGCCCTGCGTGACAAGTGGTTGCGCCCGGTCGCGAGTTCATGACGCTCGTCTTCGCCGCCGCCGTGGCCCGCGATGCGTTCACGCTGGACGTCTCGATCTCGGTCGCGGCCGGCGAGGTGGTCGCGGTGCTCGGCCCGAACGGGGCTGGCAAGTCGACGCTGCTGCGCACCGTGGCCGGCCTGCTCAGCGTCGATTCGGGGCGCATCGAACTCGACGGCGCGGCGCTGGACGATGCGGGCCGCGCGGTGTTCGTCGCCCCGGAACGGCGTCGCCTCGGCGTGGTCTTTCAGGACCACAGACTGTTTCCGCACCTGCGGGTCCTGGACAACGTGGCCTTCGGCCTGCGCTCTCGCGGCGTGGCCCGCACGCAGGCGCGGGCCGGCGCCGCGCGGTGGCTGGACCGGCTCGGCCTGGCCGACCTGGCGCGCCGCCGCCCGGGTCAGCTCTCCGGCGGGCAGGCGCAGCGGGTCGCGCTGGCGCGGGCGCTCGCGTGCGAGCCAGCGGCGTTGCTGCTCGACGAACCGCTCGCCGCGCTCGATGTGCAGACGCGGGCCGAGGTACAGGGCGAGTTGCGCGAGCACCTGGCCGGGTTCGCCGGGCCGACGCTGCTCGTGACGCACGACCCGATCGAGGCACTGCTGCTGGCCTCACGGATCGTGGTGCTCGAGCAGGGTCGGGTGGCGCAGCAGGGCACGCCGACCGAGATCACCAGCCGGCCGGCTACGCCTTACGTCGCACGGTTGGTCGGCATGAATCTCTACGCCGGGGATTCCGCTCGCGGGATCGTCGCGCTCGACGGCGGCGGGACGCTCGTCGTGCCCGACGCCGAGGACGGCCGCGTGCTCGTCGCGCTGCGCCCGTCGGCGCTGACCGTGTACGCCGAGGAGCCACACGCGAGCAGCGCCCGCAACATCTGGTCCGCGACGATCACCGCGCTTGCGCCTCTGGGTGACCGCATCCGACTGACCGCGACGGGGGCGCAGACCGTCTTCGTCGACCTCACCGCCTCGGCCGTGGCCGAACTCGGCCTGGCCCCGGGGCGGCAGGTGTGGCTCACCGCCAAGGCCACGGACCTCGTGGCCTATCCCGCGCCCGTGGCACGCTGAGGGTGTGCCAGCCATCACCGTGCGCTTCTGGGCCGGCGCCCAGCGCGCCGCCGGGCATGCCGAGGAGGCGCTGTCGGCGGCAACGGTGGGCGAGCTACGCGAGACGCTCGCCGGGCGCAGCGACCTGACCAAGATCTGCCGCGTTGCGTCCTTCCTCGTCGACGGCCAGCAGGCGTCGGACACCACCCGCCTGACCACTGGTGCGGTCGTCGACGTCCTGCCCCCGTTCGCCGGTGGCTGACGCCCGACTCGGCGAGATCCGGGCCGGTTGCCCTGGCCCGCAGGTGGGTGTGCATTGGACTTGCGGGAGCCGGCAGGGTAGTTCCATGGACTTCGAGATCAGGGCGCAGCGCGATCGGCGCCGTCGGGCGATGACCCACGTCGTTAACGGCGTGACCCCGTCGGACCCTGGTCGTGAGCGCGCTCGTCCTGCTTGGCTGATGGGGTGGTCGAGCAGGCGCGGCTGAGCGCGTGGGTGCAGGGTCGGGTCCAGGGCGTGGGCTATCGGTACTGGATCCGCGGTCTGGCCCGCGATCTCGGCCTGCGCGGCTCAGCCACGAACCTGCCCGACGGCCGAGTGGCCATCGTGGCGGAGGGGCCACGCGCCGCCTGCCAGTCCCTGCTCGATGCGATGGACAGTGCTGCGGCTCCGGGGTTCGTGGGCGACGTCCTCCACTTCTGGGACGAGCCCTCTGGCGAACCGAACGACTTCCGGGTCGGCTGAGGTCGCCTGCCCGGCGCGCGGCGACTCTTCCCCGCTGGCGACCGGTTTGGGCGCCCCAAACCGAGCACGAGCGGGGAAAAGCGAGCGGGCACCGAGCACGAGCGGGGAAAAGCGAGCGGGCGGCGAGCAACCGCGCCAGCCCAGTGGAGCAGCAGCTTCTCGAGCCGGCGGTCGCTCAGCCGCTGACGTTCGGGCCGGCGCGCTCGATCACGAAGCGCACGATCACCCGCCGCTGCTCGACCATGGCCGCCCGGTACTCGTCCCAGTCCGGATGCTCACCGGCCGCCTGGCGGTAGTAGTCGACGAGCAGGTCGAGCGCTTCGGGCAGAGCGATGATCTCGGCCGTCCCCTCGACCTGCACCCAGTCGCCGTAGAAACGGTCGGTGAACGCCGCCACCGAGATCCGCGGATCGCGACGCAGGTTGCGCACCTTCACCGCCGTCTCCCGGGTACTGATGATCACGCGCCCGTCGACATCGACCGCGACCGTCACCGGCGAGAGCTGGGGCCGCCCGTCGGTGCGCGACGTCGAGAGCACCGCATGGTGATTGCCGCGCAAGAACTCCTGTGCCGCCGTGATGTCCATGCTCACCGCCGGAACGTCGGGACGATCTGCGCCCGAGCGAGCGTGTGGAAGGCCAGGTTGAACGACACGACGGCCGCGCTGGCGTCGTCGTCGACGCCCAGCGTCTCGACGTCGACGGCGTGCACCACGAAATAATAGCGGTGCGGCCGGTCGCCATCGGGCGGGTACGCGCCGCCGTAGTCCTTGCTGCTCCAGTCGTTGCGAACGTGGAAGGCGTTGCCCGGCAGCGTGGCGCCCTCGGCTCCGGCGTTGGTGTCGAGCGAGGTCGTGTCGGCGGGCAGATCGACCAGCACCCAGTGCCAGAAGCCCGACGGCGTAGGGGCGTCCGGGTCGAAGCAGCTGACGACGAAGCTCTTGGCGCCGTCGGGAAAACCGCTCCAGGACAGGTGCGGCGATGCGTTACCGGCATTGTCGGTAGCGCCGTCGTAGGCGTGCGCGTCGTCGAGCGGTTCGCCGTCGGTGACGTCAGTGCTCGTCACCGTGAACGAGCCGACTTGCGGCAGCTTGGCGTAGGGATCCTGCGCGTCCGGACGGTCGAGTGCCATGTGCATCCTCCTGCGTGATCGACGGGTCTGCTTCGACCCTAGAGTGGTTTGCAGCGACGAGGTAAGGGAGTGTGCGGATGACCGACGGCGGACCGCTGATCGTCGGCATCGGCGGCTCGACCAGTGGGTCGTCGGTGACGAGTCTGCTGCTGCAGGCCTGCCTCGAGGCGACCGCTGCCCTGGGCGCGCGGACGGTGGCGTTCACCGGCGAGCAGCTTGCGGGCCTGCCGATCTTCGCCGCGAACGGCGACGCGGCGGTCCCGGCCGCCGATTCGCTGGTGGCGGCCGTGCGCGCCGCGGATGGTGTGATCATCGCAACGCCCGGCTATCACGGCGGCATGTCGGGGCTGGTGAAGAACGCGATCGACCACCTCGAACTGCTGCGTGATGATGAGCGTCCCTATCTGGACGGGCGTGCGGTGGGCGTCATCGTCGCCGCCGCGGGCTGGCAGGCCTGCGGAATGGCGCTCATGTCGGTGCGCTCGGCGATCCACGCGTTGCGCGGCTGGCCGACACCGTATGGGGTGACCGTCAACTCGGCCGAGCAGCACCCCGCCCCCGACGGGTCGTTCGACGAGCGGATCACCGGTGCGCTGAACATCCTGGCCACCCAGCTGACGGACTTCGCCGGCTGGCGTGCGGCCGCTGAGCTCGCCAAGACGACTGGACCTCCGGTCGGCTAGCTACGTCGGTGCGTTGATCCGTAGCCGGCGCTGCTCGATGATCAGGCACCGGTCCTCGACGTAGAGCAGGCCGGCGTCCTCGGCGATCCGGCGCGCTTCCGCGGAGGCGATGTGTAGCTGGAGCCAGAGCGCGCTGGCGCCGGCGGCCACGGCCTGGCGAGCGATGTCGGGCGTGGCTTCGGCCGGGCGGAACACGTCGACGAGGCCGACCTGTTCGGGCACGTCGGCGAGCGTGCGGTACACGGGTTCGCCGAGGATTTCGTCGGCGGCGAGGTTGATCGGGATGATCCGCCAGCCGTGGTCCTGCATGTAGGCGGGCACGTAGTGCGCGGCTTTTTCGACGGCGTTGCTCGCGCCGACGACGGTGATCGTGCCGTAGTCGCTGAGGATGCGTTTGACGATGACGTCGGTGTCGTCCACGCCGTCCACACTAGGGTTCTGAGTCGTGACGGGTCCGGGCACACTTCCCTGGCGGGCGGTGTCTGCCGATCTTGTCGCAGCCCCGGTCACAGCGGCGCTCGCCTCGTGGACACGCGCGTCCGACGTGCTCGTTGCACCCATCGACCCGGACCTGGCCGACACTGCCGAGTTCTGTGCACGCTACGGCGTAGCGCTCGCCGATTCGGCCAACTGTGTGGTGATAGCTGGGCGCCGCGGGGACGACGTTCGCTACGCCGCCTGCGTGGTACTCGCGAGCACCCGCGCCGACGTCAACGGCGTCGTGCGCCGCCGCATCGACGCGCGCAAGGCATCCTTCGCGCCGATGGCCGATGCCGTCGAGCTGTCCGGGATGGAGTACGGCGGAATCACGCCGATCGGCCTCCCGCAGTCCTGGCCGGTGCTCGTCGATCGTGCCATCCTCGACCGCGGCGTCGTCGTCATCGGCAGCGGCCTGCGCAGCTCCAAGCTGGCCCTGCCGTCGTCGGCGCTGGCCGATATTCCCGGCGCCGAGGTCATCGACGGCCTCGCGTCCTGAGCCGGATGTACTGCGTTGATCATCTAGGACTTGTGGTCGATATGCGACCGCAACTCCTAGATGATCAAGCGTGACGGCTACGGGCGACGGAGCAGGCGGGGGAGAAACGCGGCGCCGGCGCCGGCCATCGCGGCCTGGTCGGAGGGATTCGAAATGGCGCAACGCTTCAGCGACAGGCAGCCACACCCGATGCAGGCGTCGAGCCCGTTGCGCAGCTCGGTCAGGGCGACGATCTGGTCGTCCAGCCGGCGGCGCCACGAGTGCGACAGCCTCGTCCAGTCGGCCTTCGTCGGATTTCGACGGTCAGGCAGGGTGGCGAGGGCGGCGGCGATCTCCTCGAGTGAAAGCCCCACGTTGCGCGCCGCCCGGATGAACGCGAGCCGGCGCAGCACGCTGCGCTGATAGCGGCGCTGCCCGCCGGACGTGCGAGTGGCGACCAGCAACCCTTCGCGCTCGTAGAAACGCAGCGCCGACGGCGCGAATCCGCTGCGGTGTGCGACCTCACTGACAGTGAGCAAATCCGTGCTCTGCATATGACCTTCTCAATGGCTTGACTTCAAGTTGACTTCAACTATAACGATGTTCGCATGACGCACACATCGCGAGCGACCACCCCAACTGCGCTCGTGACCGGCGCCTCCAAGGGATTCGGCCGGGCCGTCGCCCGACAACTTTCGGCTCGCGGCTGGCGCCTTGTCCTCGACGCCCGCAACGACGCCGACCTGGAACGGGTCGCGACCGACCTGCCGGGCGCGGTGGCCGTGGGGGGTGACGTGACCGACCCACTGCACCGCGAGGCATTGGCCGCGGCCGTCGAGGTCCTGGGCGCCATCGACCTGCTCGTGAACAACGCGAGCGACCTGGGCCCCAGCCCGCTGCCGCCGCTGCGTGACTATCCGCTCTCCGCGGCGCGCGCCCTGTACGAGACGAACGTCATCGCGCCGCTTGGGCTCATCCAGCTGGTGCTTGCGTCACTAGTGCGGGCGGGCGGCGCCATCGTGAACGTCAGCTCCGACGCCGCGGTCGAGGCCTACGAGGGCTGGGGCGGCTACGGCCCGAGCAAGGCCGCGCTCGACCACCTCGGCGCCGTCCTTGCGGCCGAGGAGCCTGGGGTGCGCGTGTATGCGTTCGACCCCGGCGACATGCGTACCGACATGCACCAGCGCGCCTTCCCGGGCGAGGACATCTCGGACCGGCCCGAGCCGGACAGCGTCGTCCCGGCATTGCTGCGGCTCATCGACGAGCGACCAGTGAGCGGTCGCTACCGTGCGGGCGACCTGCCGGCCCGTGCACTCGGCGAGGCGGTCGGATGACTGGCCTGGACTTCGACCTGCCCGACACGCTGGAGGCGACCGCCCCGCCCCCGCGCCGTGATCGCGTGCGCCTGCTCGTGGCCGACAGGACCGGCATCCACCACGAACGCTTCGACGCCATCGCACAGTTTCTCGCCCCCGGCGATCTGCTCGTCGTCAACACCTCGGCGACGCTGGCGGCTGCCGTCGATGGCCGACGCCGGGACGGCCGGGTCGTCACCGTGCACTTCTCCACCGCACTCGACGATGGCGCTTGGCTGGTCGAGCTGAGGCCACCGGTGAACGCCACTGGCCCGCTGCGCGACGTCACCGCCGGTGAGCGCATCGAACTGCCCGACGGCGTGCAGTTGACGGTCCTCGCGCCCTGCCGGGCCAGCGAGTCGAACCCCCGGCTGTGGCGAGCGACGGTCGGGGTCGAGGGCGGCGTCGCGAACTTTCTCGCCCGGGCTGGCCGGCCCATCCGATACACCTACGTCGCCGACCCGTACCCGCTCGGCGACTACCAGACCGTGTTCGCGCGGCAGCCGGGCAGCGCGGAGATGCCCAGCGCCGGCAGGCCGTTCACCCCCGAGATCGTGACCGACCTCGTCGCGCGGGGGGTGGTGGTCGCTCCGATCCTGCTGCACACCGGGGTGTCGTCGCAGGAAAATGGCGAGGCGCCGCTGCCCGAACGCTTCGAAGTTCCCCCGATCACGGCGCGGCTGGCCGATCTCACCCGCAGGTCCGGCGGCCGGGTCGTCGCGGTGGGTACCACAGTGACACGGGCACTCGAGGCGGCTACGGACCTGGACGGGACGGTCCAGGCGCGCGTCGGGTGGACAGATCTCGTGCTAGGCCCCGAACGCCCGGCGCGCGTGGTTGGCGGTCTGGTCACCGGTTGGCACGCGCCTGGCGCGTCGCATCTGCAACTGCTGGAGGCGGTAGCCGGGCCGGGTCTGGTCGCCCGCGCCTACGCGGCGGCGCTGCGCCATCGTTACCTCTGGCACGAGTTCGGCGACAGCTGCCTGCTCCTCCCCTAGTTTCCGATCGCGGCAAGAAAAGCCTTGTGTAGCAAGCCATTGCTTGCCGCGGCGTTGCCGCGCTGGACGCCGTCGACACCGTCCAGGCCGGTGAAGCGGCCGCCTGCCTCGGTCACGATCGGGGCGAGCGCCGCCATGTCCCACAGTGCGAGCTCGGGCTCGGCGGCGAGGTCGACCGCACCCTCGGCGACGAGCATGTAGGACCAGAAGTCGCCGTACGCGCGGCTGCGCCACACCCGGTCGGTCAGCGCCACGAATGCATCCCTTCGACCTTGCCGGGCCCAGCCGGCAAGCGAGGCGTAGGACAGGCTCGCGTCGCCCAGCTGGGAAACCTTCGAGACGGCCAGGGCGCGGGGCTCGCCGCCCTGCCAGGTCGCCCACGCGCCGCCGCCCCGGCAGGCCCACCAGCGCCGCCCCAGCGCGGGCGCTGACACCACGCCGAGCACGGCGTCCTCGCCGTCGAGTAAGCCGATCAGGGTCGCCCACACGGGGACGTTGCGCACGAAGTTCTTGGTCCCGTCGATCGGATCGATGACCCAGCGCCGGCTGCCCGACCCCGCGGCGCCGAATTCCTCGCCGGAGACGGCGTCACCGGTCCGCTCGGCGGCCAGGTGCACCCGCAGCGCCTCCTCGACGGCCCGATCGGCGTCGCTCACGGGCGTGAGGTCCGGCTTGGCGTCGACGACAAGATCGGCTGCACCGAATCGCGCGAGCGTGATTTCGTCGGCCACGTCGGCGAGCGCACGGGCAAGAACGAGGTCGTCGGCGTAAGTCGTGGGCGCCACGTTCGCAGGCTACCGTCGAGCCGTGAATACCCAGCCGGTGCGAGTGCCGGCCGTGTCCGCCCGCAGCGGCATCCCCGCCTTCGAGGTGATGCGCGTCATCGACGCCGTCGTCGCCCGCCGCGCCACCGGTCTGCCGGTGTTCGACCTGTCCGCGGGTCAGCCGTCGACACCCGCGCCCACAACCGTCCGGGCCGCGGCCGCGCGCGCGATCGGGGCCGATCGCCTCGGCTACACCAACGCGCTCGGCATCCCCGCCCTGCGCGCGGCGATCGCCCGGCACTACCTGCGCACCGACGACCTCGACGTGCCGGCCGGCTCGGTCGCCGTGACGACCGGCTCGTCCGGCGGCTTCCTGCTCGCGTTCCTGGCCGCGTTCGACCCGGGTGACACGGTGGTGATGGCCCGACCGGGATACCCGGCCTACCGCAACATGCTGGCCGCCCTCGGCTGCACGGTCCTCGAGCTTGCGTGCGGGCCCGAGACGCGCTTCCAGCCGACTGCCGCGCAACTGGACGCCCTGCCCGTAGCGCCGCAGGGAATCGTCCTCGCCAGCCCGGCGAACCCCACTGGGACGATGGTGGCGCCGGCGGAACTCGCCGCGATCACAGCCTGGTGCGACTTGCACGGCGTCCGCCTCGTCAGCGACGAGATCTACCACGGCATCAGCTACACCGAGCCCGCGATCAGTGCGTGGCGGTTCAGCCGAAGCTCGATCGTCGTCAACTCGTTCTCGAAGTACTTCTCGATGACGGGCTGGCGCGCGGGCTGGTTGCTGGTGCCCGACGAGTTGCTCGACGCGGTCGACCGGCTGGCCGGCAACTTCACGATCTGCCCGCCCGCCCTGTCACAGGTCGCGGCCCTCGCCGCCTTCGACGCCTACGACGAGTTGGACGCGAATGTCCTGCGCTACAAGGGCAATCGTGATCTGTTGTTGCACCGGCTACCGACGATCGGCCTCGATCGGCTCGCGCCTGCCGACGGCGCGTTCTACGTCTACGCCGACGTCTCGCGCTGGACCGATAACTCGCTCGGGTTCGCGGCGCGTCTGCTCGCCGAGACCGGCGTCGCCGTGGCGCCCGGCGTCGACTTCGATCCACTCGACGGCGGCCGCTTCATCAGGATGTGTTTTGCCGGCGACACCGCCGAGATCGACCGCGCCGTCGACCTGCTCGGCGACTGGCTGCCGCACCAGCTCCGGTCAAGTCACCCAGGCGCGCATAACGCTCGACGTTAGTAACGCGTCACGTTATGCTAGTCAGGTGTTGAGGTCGTTCCGCGACAAGGACACCGAACGGATCTGGCGACGTGAACGCTCTCGGCGACTTGACCAGAACACGCAGCGTGCGGCATTGCGCAAGCTCCTCATTCTCGACGCGGCCGAAGTCCTTGACGACGTGCGGGTGCCGCCGGGGAACCGCCTGGAAAAGCTGCGCGGCGATCGAGCCGGCCAGTACAGCGTTCGGGTCAATCAACAGTGGCGCATCTGCTTCCGCTGGAGCCCCGCTGGACCTGAGGACGTCGAGATCGTTGACTACCACTGAAGG
The DNA here is from genome assembly GCA_036833255.1 of Jatrophihabitantaceae bacterium. Taxonomy (GTDB): domain Bacteria; phylum Actinomycetota; class Actinomycetes; order Mycobacteriales; family Jatrophihabitantaceae; genus QHCC01. Next base: position 14,376 of record DAITQD010000002.1, on the reverse strand, counting down.
AGATGTCATGACCAAGATGGCGTTGATGCCGCCAATTCACCCCGGCGAAGTCCTCGCCGAGGAGTACCTCGCACCGCTGGGTGTCACGCAGCACAAGCTCGCGCTCGCTATCGGCGTGCCACCGCGTCGAATCAATGAGATCGTGCACGGGAAGAGGCGCATCAGCGCGGACACGGCGCTGCGGCTGGCCCGCTACTTCGGCACCTCGGAGCGCTTCTGGATGAACCTCCAGGGACGATATGACCTCGAAGTCGAACGCGACCGCATCGCTTCCGCCCTCGACGGCATCCGTCCCCTCGCGACCGCCTGACTCGCGCGAACCTCTGACCGCCGCGTCTCCTTGATCA
>DAITQD010000002.1:8348-13929 GCA_036833255.1 Jatrophihabitantaceae bacterium | reverse complement strand
CCCCTCGCGACCGCCTGACTCGCGCGAACCTCTGACCGCCGCGTCTCCTTGATCAAAGCAGCGATCCGGTCGACGTGCGACCGCGCAGCTTCTTTGATCAAGGGCGCACGAGCCCAGTCAGCCCGCCGAGGCTCTGCTGACCAGCAGCCGACGGAACGCCGCGAGGCGTTCCGCGCTCGAGTGGCCGTCGGCCACCCACTTGTCGAGCTTGCAGCCCGCTGCCGGCGTCTGGTGCTCGCAACCCGGCGGGCACTGCGTCGCGCCATCCTCGAGATCCGGGAAGGCCCACAGCAGGTCGTCGGCGGTGACGTGCGCGAGCCCGAACGAGCGCAGGCCGGGGGTGTCGATGACCCAGCCGTCATTGCCGGGCAGTGGCAGCGCGATCGCGGACGAGGACGTGTGCCGCCCCTTGCCGATCGCGCTCACCACGCCCGTCGCCCGCAAGGCGGACGGCACGAGAGCGTTGATGAGCGTGGACTTGCCGACGCCTGAATGCCCGACCAGCACCGACATCTGACCGCGCAGCCGCGCCAGCAAGTCGGTGAGCGGGGCGTCACGACGGGTGACGACGGCCGGCACCGACAGCTCGGCGTAGCGTTGCAGCGCCTCGTCCGGCGCGGCGAGGTCGGACTTGGTCAGACAGAGCAACGGCTCGAGCCCCGCGCTCAGCGCCGCGACCAGGCACCGGTCGATGAGCCCGTAACTCGGCTCCGGATCGGCGAGCGCGGCGACGATGACGAGCTGGTCGGCGTTGGCCACGATCACCCGTTCGAGCGGGTCGTTGTCGTCGGCGGTGCGCCGCAGCACGGTGCTCCGTTCGGCGATGCGCACGACTCGCGCCAGCGTGTCCGGCGCGCCGGACAGGTCGCCGACCACACTGACCCGATCGCCGACCGCGATGCCCTTGCGGCCGAGCTCACGGGCGCGCATCGCGGTGACGGGAGCCGAACCGACGAGGACCCCGTAGCGCCCGCGGTCGACCGTGACCACCATGCCCTCTGCCGCGTCCTCATGCGCGGGGCGCTGCTTGGAACGAGGCCGGGTGCCGCGCGGGTTGGCGCGGGTGCGCACGTCGTCCTCGTCCATCCGGCGGGCGTCGCGCGCGGAGGGCAAGGTCAGCTGTCCAGCGCAGCGGTCCACATGCCGGGGAAGTCCGGCAACGTCTTGCTGGTGCACTCGATGTCATCGACTGCCACATCGTCGACGACCAGGCCGAGCAACGCGCCCGCGGTCGCCATTCGGTGATCGGCGTACGCGCGCCAGGTGCCGCCGTGCAGCGGGCGCGGCAGGATGCTCAACCCATCGGAGTCTTCGACGACCTCGCCGCCCAGCCGGGTCAGCTCGGTGGTGAGGGCGGCCAGCCGGTCGGTCTCGTGCCCGCGGAGGTGGCCGATGCCGCGCAGCCGGGACGGCGAGGAGGCGACGGAGGCCAACGCGGCGAGGACGGGCGTGAGCTCGCCGACGTCGTGCAGGTCGGCGTCCAGGCCCGCGATGTCACCCGAGCCCGAGACCGTCAACCCGACGTCGTTGAGCACGACCTCGGCACCCATCGCCGCCAGGAGGTCGCGCAGCGCGTCGCCGGCCTGGGTGGTCGACGCGGGCCAACCCGGCACCGTCACCGACCCGCCGGTGATGAGCGCCGCCGCAAGGAACGGGGCTGCATTGGACAGGTCCGGCTCGATCACCCAGTCGCGCGCGCGGGGTCCACCCGGGGCAACCTGCCAGACCCCTGGGGCGCTCGCAGCAGCGTCGACGCCGGCCGAACGAAGCACGGCCAGGGTCATCTCGATGTGCGGCACCGACGGGACGTCGGCGGCACCGGTGTGCACAACCTCGATGCCCGCGTCGTAGCGCGCGCCGGCGAGCAGCAGCCCGGACACGAACTGCGACGACGCCGAGGCGTCGATGTGCACCGTCCCGCCGGCGACCGAGCCCGGGCCGTGCACCGTGAACGGCAGGTGGCCGCGGCCGTCGTCGTCGACGACCACGCCGGCCTGGCGCAGCCCGTCGAGCAGCGTGGCCATCGGACGTTCCCGCGCGTGCTCATCGCCGTCGAAGGTCACTGCCCCGTCGGCCAGCGCCGCAATCGGCGGTACGAAACGCATGACGGTGCCGGCCAGACCTGTGTCGATCACCCCGCCGCGCAGGGCTCCCGGCGTCACTACCCAGGTGTCGCCCTCATCGACAATCCTCGCGCCGAGCGTGCGCAGCGCGTCGGCCATCAGCATGGTGTCGCGGGCCCGCAACGGCCGGGCGATGCGCGATACGCCGTCGGCGATCGCGGCGACGAGCAGCACCCGGTTGGTCTCTGATTTCGACCCGGGCAGCTCGACGCGGGCGCAGAGCGGCCTGGCCGCGCGCGGTGCCGCCCAGGAGCTCACGCCCACAGTCTGCCGTAATTTGCGGTGCGACCTGGCCTTGTCGGACGATCTCGCTACCGTGAGCGCATGTGCGGTCGTTACGTCTCGGTGCGCTCTGACGGTGACGTGCTGGCCGAGTTCGACGCGATCGACGCCACCGGCGGCGACACCCCGCCCGCCGACTACAACGTCGCCCCCACCAAGCCGGTACGGGCGATCGTCAACAGGCCGCTGCGCGACGCCCGCGGCACGCCCGCCGACGAACCCACCCGCCAGCTCCGGGTCGTGTCCTGGGGCCTCGTCCCGTCCTGGGCGAAGGATCGCAGCATCGCCGCCAAGCTCATCAACGCCCGGGTCGAGAGCGTCGCCAGCAAACCCGCCTTCCGCCGCGCCTACCCGAAACGCCGCTGCCTCCTGCCCGCCGACGGCTGGTATGAGTGGCAGCTGCGCGACACAGCCGAAGGCCCGCGCAAGCAGCCGATGTACATGACGCCCACCGACGGCCGCGGCCTCGCGTTCGCCGGGCTCTACGAGTTCTGGGGGCCGCCCGGCGAGACGCTCACCACCTGCACCATCATCACCACGCCGGCGCAGGGCGTGCTGGCCGAGATCCACGACCGCATGCCGCTCGTGTTGCCGTCGGGCGCATGGGCGCGCTGGCTCGACCCGGCCATCACCGACCCCGCCGACCTGCTCGTGCCGTGGGACGAAGCCCGGGGTGCGCACCTCGAGCTGCGACCGGTCGCCACCACCGTCAACAGGGTCGAGAACAACGGCGCCGAGCTGACCGAGCGCGCCGAGCCGGCGCCGGCGCCTCAACAGCTGTTCTGATGCGGGTCGACGTCCAGACACCCACCGGTCTCGCGTGGGCGGACCTCGACCGTCCGCGCGGCACGCCGGTAGCGCTGCTCGCGATCGGCCACGGCGCAGGCGGGGGAGTCGACGCACCTGACCTGCTCGCGGTCCGCGACGCCGCGCTCGAGGCGCAACTCGCCGTCGCCCGCATCACCCAGCCGTACCGCGTCGCCGGCCGCCGCGCGCCGGCGCCCGCAGCCCGGTTGGACGAGGCCTGGCTGGCAGCCGTCGCGGCCGTGCGCCGACAGCGCGGTCTGCGCACTCTGCCGCTCGTCGTCCTCGGCCGGTCCAGCGGTGCCCGCGTCGCCTGTCGCACCGCGGCAGCTGTCGGTGCCTCGGCCGTCGTCGCGCTCGCCTTCCCGGTTCACCCGCCGGGCAAGCCGGAGAAGAGCCGCCTCGACGAGCTGGCCCTGCCCACCGTGCCGGTGCTGGTCGTGCAGGGTGACCGCGACGCGTTCGGCATGCCTGCGCCCGGCGCGGCGGACGTCGTCGTCATCGCCGGTGCCGACCACTCGCTGAAGAAGGATCCGGCCGCCGTCGGGCGCGCGGTGGTCGACTTCGTCGTGCGTGCGACGAGTGGTCACTTGCGCGCCGAGTGGTCATCTATAGGTGAGGCGCCGCACTGACCACTCGAGGGCCGGTTAGCGGGCGGCGATCGGTGCGAGCAGTGCTGGCGCGTGCCGCACGAGGTCGTCGGGCGCGAGTTCGACCTGTAACCCACGCTTGCCGGCGGAGACGTACACCGTCGCGAACGACGACGCCGACGAGTCGAGCACCACCTGCAACCGAGTCTTCTGCCCGAGCGGTGAGATGCCGCCGACGACGTAGCCGGTGGCCCGCGCCGCGGCCGCCGGATCGGCCAGCTCCGCACGCTTGCCGGCCACCGCAGCGGCCAGTGCCTTGAGGTCGAGTCGCCGGGCCACCGGTACCACCCCGCACACCAGTTTCCCGTCGACCGCGGCGATGAGCGTCTTGAAGATCCGTTCGGGCGACACCCCGAGCGCGGTCGCGGCTTCGTCCCCGAAGGCGCCGGCGCGCGGATCGTGCGGGTACGGGTGCAGCGTGAACGCGACGCCGGCCCGGGTGAGCAGCGCCGTCGCCGGAGTGCCTGTCGCCACCCGCTGGACTGTACAAGGAATGCCCACGCCCACCGGCTGGTTCAAGCTATGACAACCCAGCCGACGAGGAGAATGCGATGACGATGCTCGACGTGCGTGCGCGCCCGTCAGCGCTCATGTTCGACCTCCGCGAGAAGCGTCGCGGCCCGGGCGCCGTATCCTCCAAGAAACGCGGCGACGAGCGGGGGAGTGAAGTGGCAGACGAGACGGTCGAGGAACGCCGCGCGCGCTTCGAGCGTGACGCGCTGCCCTTCCTGGATCAGCTCTATGCCGCGGCGATGCGGATGACGCGCAAACCCGCCGACGCCGAGGACCTCGTCCAGGAGACGTTCGTCAAGGCGTTCGCGGCCTTCCACCAGTTCACCGAGGGTACGAACCTCAAGGCGTGGCTGTACCGCATCCTTACGAACACGTTCATCAACACCTACCGCAAGAAGCAGCGCCAGCCGCTGGAGTCCAACGGCGAGAACGTCGAGGACTGGCAGCTCGCGCGCGCCGAGTCCCACACCTCCAGCGGGCTGCGCTCGGCTGAGATGGAAGCCCTGGACCACCTGCCCGACTCCGACGTCAAGGACGCGCTGCAGGCGCTGCCCGAAGACTTCCGCCTGGCGGTGTACCTGGCCGACGTCGAGGGGTTCGCCTACAAGGAAATCGCCGAGATCATGGGGACGCCTATCGGCACGGTGATGTCGCGGCTGCACCGTGGGCGCAAGCAGTTGCAGATCCTGCTCGCCGACTACGCCCGTGGTCGCGGCCTGATTCCCGCCGGTGTCGGAGGCACAGAATGAGTAGCTTCGTCGGTGGTTTCGGTCCGGGCAACATCGATTGCGACGATGTCCTCAAGGACCTCTATCTCTACCTCGACGATGAATCCGACCTCGAGCTTCGCAACCGGATCCGCCAGCATCTCGATGCCTGTGCGCCCTGCCTGCGGCAGTACGGACTGGAGCAGGACGTCCGCTCGCTCGTCGCACGGTGCTGCGGGGGCGATCGGGCGCCCAAGAGCCTGCACGAGCGCATCCGGGTGCGTATCAGCGAGGTCTCCGTCGAGACTGCCCACGTCGAGTTCCGCGCCGAGTAGGCGCCTTCAGCCGCCGGTGGCCGTCCCCTCCGCCGGTGCGGCGGCCTCCTCCGAGATCGCCACGTCCCGCTTCGATGGCGCATCGGAGTAGTAGTCCGCCGCCTCGGTCGCATCCGTCCCGGCCGGTGCCTTGACCAGGCGGAACACGATCGTCAGCACGACCGCGA
>DAITQD010000002.1:0-8248 GCA_036833255.1 Jatrophihabitantaceae bacterium | reverse complement strand
TCCGTCCCGGCCGGTGCCTTGACCAGGCGGAACACGATCGTCAGCACGACCGCGATGAGGATGTTCAACAGCAGCGCGGTGACCGCGATGTAGACCTTGGTGCTCGAGCCGGGAAAGTCGGCCAGCGACGTGCCGAAATGACGCATGCCGTGCACCGTCACCACCGGCTTGCCGCCGACCAACCTGGTGGAGGCGTTCGGAACCGTCTGGCGATAGGCGACCACCGTGCCGTAGACCATCGCCACGGCCCAGCCCACGAGCAACGCCCAACGGTGGAACCAGCGCGTGTACAGACCGGCGACGATCGCCAGGAGCGTCTGCAGGATCCACACGCCGCCCAGCAGTTGCAGGTTGATCGCGTTCTGCCGGTCCATGCCCAGCACGAAGAGCAGCGCGCCGAACTTCACGACCAGTGAGGTGATCTTCGCGACGCGCGCCTCATTCGCCGGGGTCGCGTGCGGGGCGAGGAACTCGCGATAAATGTTGCGGGTGAACAGGTTCGACGCGGCGATCGACATGATCGCCGCCGGTACCAACGCCCCGATCGCGATCGCCGAGAACGCCACCCCCGCAAACCAGTCGGGGAAGATCTGGTCGAAGAGGTGCGGCACCGCGAGCTGCGCGTTCGCGACACCATCGCGACCGATCACCGACGTCTTCTCGTAGATCGCCGCGAAACCGAGCAGCGCCAGCAGGCCGAGCATCAGCGAGTAGGTCGGCAGGATCGCGGCATTGCGCCGGATCACGTTGCGGGTCCGGCCCGACAGCACCGCCGTCACCGAGTGCGGATACATGAACAACGCCAGGGCTGAACCGAACGCGAGCGTGCCGTACGCCCAGTACGTCGAGCTGTTCGGGATGAAGACCCCGGTCGCCAGCCCGGACTTGGTCGGCGTCTTCATCTTTGTCTCCGCGGCGTTGAAGATTCCGTGGAAGCCGATCTTCACGCCGAGGTAGACGATCGCCACCACGATGACGAGGTAGATGAGCCCGTCCTTGACGAACGCGATCAGCGCCGGTGCGCGCAGACCGGACGAGTACGTGTACGCGGCCAGCACCGCGAAGGCGATGATGAGCGGCAGGTCGCGGACGAACGTGTTGCCCGAGCCGCCCAGCCCCATCGTGTCGAGCACCGCCTGGATGCCGACGAGTTGCAGCGCGATGTAGGGCATGGTCGCGACGATGCCGGTGATCGCCACCGCGAGCGCGAGGATGCGGCTGTCGTAGCGGCCCCGCACGAAGTCGGCGGGCGTGACGTAGCCGTGGCGGTGCGAGACGCTCCACAGGCGCGGCATGAAGATGAAGATGATCGGGTAGACGACGATCGTGTACGGCACCGCGAAGAATCCGCTGACCGCACCGGTGGCGAACATCGCCGCCGGGACCGCAACGAACGTGTACGCGGTGTAGAGGTCGCCGCCGAGCAGGAAATAAGTGATGACGGTGCCGAAGCCCCGGCCGCCCAGGCCCCACTCGTCCAGGCTCTCCATCGACTCCCCGCGGTGCCAGCGCACCGCGAAGAAGCCGCCGGCGGTGACGAGGATGAAGAAGAAGAGCACGACACCGAGTTCAACGCCGTTGACGCCGCTTCCGGCGGCGACGGCGCTCATCGGTCACCTCCGCGCCGCGCGCGCGCGATCACCAGGTACGCGGCGAAGGTGAAGCCGGACGCGAGGAACACCCACATGAACTGGTACCAGTAGAAGAATGGGAAGCCCCACAGGTGCGGGCCGTTCTTCGCGTAGGTGGGCACGAGCGCGAGCGCGACGAGCGGCACGAGAAGCAGGACGCCCGCGAGGAGCATCGCGCCGGCCGGCAGGGGGTGCGGGGAGCGCAAGGGCTTGCGCGACGGAGCGGGATCCGACGACATGGCGGCCTCCACGTGAGCGAAACCGGATGAACGACAGCTAACCGGCGAACTGACAGTAGCGCTCGGCGGGCCATAACCGAACCCTTCGGCGCCGACGGCTATACCCATGGCAGGCTGAGCTCGATGTCCGCCCTCACAGACATGTTGGCCGCGCGTACGTCGCTGACTGACGCGCAGGTCGAGCACGTGCAGCGCCTGGTGGGCGAATGGCAACTGCTGTCCGACCTTGCCTTCGCCGACCTGTTGGTGTGGGTTCCGGTCAGTGTCGTGGTGGGCGAGGCGGGCACCGTCCCGGCCTTCCTGTGCGTGGCGCAATGCCGGCCGACCACCGGCCCGACGGCCTACCAGCACGACCAGGTCGGCGTGCTACTGCGCGGCCAGCGCGCCATTGCGCTGCGCACGGCGCTCGCCGAGGGCCGGATATTTCGGGAGGTCGAGCCGGACTGGGACGGTGATCTGCCGATTCGGCGCGAGGCCATCCCCGTGCGCATGGCCGGCGAGGTCATCGCGGTGCTCGGCAAGGATGCCAACCTGGCGAGCATCCGTACCCCGAGCCAGCTCGAGCTCGTCTATCTACAGAGTGCCGCCGACCTCGCCGCGATGGTTGCCGACGGCACGTTTCCCGCGCCCGAGGCCGGCATCGAGGAAGGCTCGGGGCCGCGCGTCGGCGACGGTGTGGTGCGCCTGGAACCCGACGGCACCATCATCTACGCCAGCCCCAACGCGGTGTCGGCGTTCAGCCGACTGGGCATCAACGGCAACGTGCTGAGCGAGCCGATCGCCGGGCTGACGAGCACAATCGCCGACGACCCGTTCGATGTCCGCGACCTGGCCACGGCCGTGGCGGCCGCGATCGACGGTGGCCAGCCGGCGAGCATCGAGGTCGAGGGCGGCGGCGCCACGGTGCTGTTCCGCGCACTGCCGCTGCGCCCGCGTGGCGAGACCCTCGGTGCGCTGCTGCTCATGCAGGACGTCACCGAGTTGCGCCGGCGCGACCGTCAGATCCTGAGCAAGGACGCCACGATCCGCGAGATCCACCATCGGGTGAAGAACAACCTGCAGACCGTGGCTGCCCTGCTGCGGCTGCAGGCCCGCCGGGTGGAGGCCCCCGAGGCCCGCCTCGCGCTGGAGGAATCCATGCGCCGGGTCAGCTCGATCGCGCTGGTGCACGAAACGCTGTCGGTGTCGGTCGACGAGGAGGTCGACTTCGATGAGGTCGTCGACCGGTTGCTCGTCATGCTGTCCGACGTCTCGGGTTCGGCCGGTCGGGTCCGGGTCGTGCGCGCCGGCACGTTTGGCGACGTCCCCGCCGACATGGCCACGGCGCTCGTCCTGGTGCTCACCGAGCTGGTGCAGAACGCTATCGAGCACGCGTTCCCCGGCGATGCCGGTGGGCTCGTCGAGATCATTGCGGAGCGCGCCCGCGGGCGGCTCACCGTAACGATCCGCGACGACGGCGTCGGTCTGCCGCCCGACTTTGTGTCAGAGAAGTCCGATCGCCTCGGGCTGCAGATCGTGCGCACGCTCGTATCGGCCGAATTGACCGGTTCAGTCGAGTTCCGTTCCCACGAGGACGGAACGGGTGCCGACGCGGTGGTCTCGATGATGGTGGGCCGCCACCCGCGGGTCGGCGGCTGAGGCTCAGATCAGGCGGGCGCGGGCGCGGGCGTTGCGGCGCTTGAGAGCGCGTCGCTCGTCCTCGGACAACGCACCCCAGACACCGGCATCCTGGCCGCTCTCCAGAGCCCACGCCAGGCAATCTTGCATAACAGGGCAACGACGGCAGACGGCCTTCGCCTGCTCGATCTGCAGCAACGCGGGCCCGGTGTTCCCGATCGGGAAGAACAGCTCGGGGTCCTCGTCGCGGCATATCGCGCGGTGGCGCCAATCCATGGGTCGGTCTCCTTACTCGGCAGGCGGATACGCATCGGGTGAATCCGTCAGATGCTTGTGAATCCTTTCACGAGCGAGCTCACGAATTCAAGGGCTCTCTCGTCACTACAGTCAGGGTCTCCCGCCGAACCGCGATCGTCATTGCTCGCGTGCGGCACGAGGTGTCAACTGCGCGCTTCCCGGCACGTCGACATAGCTACCGTACGCACCAACCCTCGCCGCGTCGAGCCCAATCCTGGTGTAAAAGTGGTCAAAGGACTATGCGCAGCGCCTGTGAAACGGACCTGAACACGAGTTTTTCGCGCGGTTCGAGGAGGTCCCCGTCGACCTGCACGGGCATCGGCTCGTCGGCGCGCACCGTCAGCGTCTCGAGATCGTAGGCGACGTATGCGCCGCGCTTGCCGACCCGTGGGTTCGCGCCGGACAGCCGTGCCATCCCGTAGAGCACGCCGGCGGCACCCATCCTGCGCCGCGCGTAGATGGCCAGGCCGGTGTCGAGTGTCACGTCGGGCGTGGGGCGCAGCGGGCGGTTTCCGACGTAGGTCCACGGATCGGCATTGGCCACGATCAGGAAGAACACGTCGTCGTGGGTGGTGCCGTCGGGCAGCTCGACGTGCAGCTTGGGATTGCGCCGGTCGACTCGGAAGAACTCGCGCGTTGCCACCCGCGCGTACAGCGAGTGCGTCGATCGCGTGCCACGCCGGCGGTGGCGCTCGACGCCCTCGACGACAGCAGCGTCGAAGCCGACGCCTGCGGCAAAGACGAACCACCGATCGTCGACCATGCCGAGGCTGACCGCCCGGCGCGACCCGGTTCGCAGCCCTTCGAGCAGGGCACCCGTTGCCTCGATCCGGTCGTTGGGCAGGCCCAGCGCCCGCGCAAAGACGTTCGTCGAGCCGGCCGGAACTATGCCTAGCGCCGGCACCGCGTCGTGAACGCCGTCGGTCAGCAGGCCGTTGACGACCTCATTCACCGTGCCGTCGCCGCCGAGGGCAACGACGATGTCGGTTCCGTCGCGCATGGCTCGGCAGGCCAGTGCCGCGGCATGGCCCCGGTTAGCCGTCTCGACGATCTTGAGCTCGGCCGCGCTGCCGAGGGCGTGGGCGAGCACGTCACGCTCCCGCACGGTTGTTGCGGTCGCGCGCGGGTTGGTCACCACGAGTACACGCACGGCGCGCACATTACTGGGTCGGTAGGGTTGCGCGCGTGGTCGAGGACGGCGGCGTCCCCGCACAGGTGCGCGTTGCAGCGGCCCTGATCGGGCTCGAGAGCCTTGCCCTGCTGCTGGCCGCGGGAATCCTGGTGGCCAAGACGCTCGGTGGCCACCCCGACAGCATCGGCCGGGCGTTGCTCGCCGCGGCACTGGCGATCGGCGGGGCCGTGGCCCTGGGTCTGGGCGCCGTGGGGCTGGTGCGGCTGCGTCCGGCCGCCCGAACGCCGATGCTCGTGCTGCAACTGCTGGCCCTGCCGGTCGGCTACAGTCTGGCGTTCCAGGCGGGTCTGGTCGGTTACGGCGCTCCGATCCTGGTGGGCGCGTTGACCGTGCTGTACCTGCTGTTCACCCCACCGGCGCGAGCCGCCCTGGACCGCGAACCGGGCTAGGGTTCCGGTTCGTCGACGCCGAGGCTGGCGCGCAGCCGCTTGAGACCGCGAGCAACCAGCCGCGACACCTGCATCTGCGAGACCCCGACGATGGCCGCGATCTCCGTCTGCGTCTTGTTCGCCACGAAGCGCAGCAGCAGGATCTCGCGTTCAGCCTCGGGCAGTTTCGCGATCACGCCGCGCAGCAGCTCCCGCTGCTCGACCTGCTCGAAGCCGGCGTCGAGGACGCCCAACATCGGATGCTCCGGCACGCTCTCCCCCGGTGCGGCCAGGACGTCCAGCGGCACGCCGGAGTACCCGCGGGCGGCATCGAGTGCTTCCAGGACGGCGTCCTCGTCGACATCGATGCGTTTGGCCAGTTCGGCGACAGTCGGCGCCCGGCCCAGTTCCTGGCTCAGGTCGGCCCGCGCCCTGTTGACGCTGGTTTGCAACTCCTGGGCGCGGCGCGGCACGTGGATGAGCCAGCCAGTGTCGCGGAAGTGTCGCTTGATCTCACCGAGGATGGTCGGTGTCGCATAGGTCGAGAACTCCAAACCACGCGAGGGATCGAATCGGTCGATCGCTTTGAGCAGTCCGATCGAGCCGACCTGAACCAGGTCGTTCATCGGCTCATTGCGCCCGGAGAAGCGTCGCGCCAGGTAGACGACCAGCGGCATGTGGGCTTGCACCAGTTGGTCGCGCAGCGACTTGCGGCGGGGGCTGCTCTCGGGCAGCCCGTGCAGTTCCGCGAGTAGTTCGGTCGCTGGCACCGGGCTCCCGTCGTGGCCGTGCGGCCTCGAGGCAGCGATCACTGGGCCGCTACCTTGCGGCGCTTGGTCAGGGCGATCGTGAGCCGTCCGGCGTCGTGCCGCACCTCGACGGGTGCGGCGAGCGCCCCGAGCACGGTCCATGCGAAGCCGGTGCGGTCCACTTGCGCCCCGTCGACACTCGTGATGCCGACCTGGACCTCCAGGCGCGCATAGGCCAGTTCGAAGCGGGCGTCGAGGGTGCTGCCGGGACTCACGTGCGGCAGCAGGAGCGCGCAGGCCTCGTCCACTGCGAGACGCAGATCCTCGATGTCGTCGATCGTCAGCTCGCAGCGGGCGGCCAGGGCCGCCGCCGCCAGCCGCAGGGTCGATACGTAGAGGACATCGGCGGGCACCCGGACCTCGACCACGTCACCGTCCGGGCGTTGGATCGCTGGATTCACCGTGCGTCCCCTTCGCTTGCCGCTGGGTTGAGCATGTTCCATCGGTCGATAACCGGCACGTCGTGCTGAACGCTGAGCAGTGAGGGCGCCGCCGTCCCGAGCGCGAGCCGGCTGCCGTCGCGAGCGGACAGCCCGACCCAGCGAGCGCCGATCACGCGGCTGATGTGGCCGTGGGCGATGAGCACCACCGCGCCCTCACTGAGCCGCTCGGCGGCGCGATGCAGCACGCGGTCGGCGCGGGCGCTGATCTGCTCGATCGTTTCGCCGCCGGGCACGCCGTGGGTCCACAGTGACCAGCCGGGCACGCGCTCGCGAATCTGATTGGTGGTGAGGCCTTCGTAGTCGCCGTAGTCCCATTCGGCGAGGTCGTCGTCCACGGAGTCGACGCTCAGGTCGGCGATGCGCGCGGTCGCCAGTGCGCGTTCGCGTGGGCTGCTCAGCACGAGCACGGGACGGACGTTCGCGAGCAGAGCCCGCAGCGCCCGCGCCTGCGCCTCGCCTGTCGCCGTGAGGGGCAGGTCGGTGCGGCCGGTGTGCTGCCCGGACTTGCTCCACTCGGTCTCGCCATGGCGGATCAACCACAGTTCGACGCCGTCGGCGAGCAGGCCGGGCAGGGCGAAGGCCGGCTCCTCATCGGAGCCGGCCTTCAGCGTCGCTAGGTCGCCCATTCGGTCACGCAGCGTTCTTGGTCTCCCAGAAGATCTTGTCGATCTCGGCGATCAGGTCGAGCAACTTCTGGCCCTCGGCTGGGTCGACCGACGCCTTGCTGCCCGATGCGCCGGCCGCCTTCGTGGCGCGATTGAACAGGTCGTGCAGGTTGGGGTACTTCTCGAAATGCGCGGGCTTGAAGTAGTCGGTCCAGAGCACCCACAGGTGGTGCTTGACGAGCTCGGCCCGCTGCTCCTTGATCAGCAGCGCGCGGGTGCGGAAGATCGGGTCGTCGTTGCCCTGGTATTTCTCCTGGATCGCCTTGACCGACTCGGCCTCGATGCGGGCCTGAGCGGGGTCGTACACGCCGCACGGTAGGTCGCAATGTGCGTGCGCCGTGATCGTCGGGCGGAACAGTCGCATGAGTCGGCCTCCTGATTTGTCGAAATAGGTGGTACTCGATCGACCCTACTACCGGGCGTCGGCGAGACACCCGGCAGCATTGGGACCGTGCGTAGAGCAGTCTTCCCCTGGCAACGAGTACGCGTTTCGGGTCCGTCGATGGTGCCGACGCTGCACGACGGGGACCTCGTAGCGGTGCGGTACGGCGCGCGTATTCGGCCCGGGGATGTCGTGCTGGCGCGGTTTCGTGACCTACCCGATCGACCGGTGCTCAAGCGGGTGTCCCGGCGCGAGGGTGATGGCTGGTGGCTGGCGTCGGACAGCCCCGCGGCCGCCGGCGACAGCGAGGTGCACGGAGTGGCCGACGTGCAGGCGCGAGTAGTCGCACGCTGGCGTCGCGGGTCGTGGCCTCGCCGAGTCCGCTGAGGCGTCGCTTCGTCAGAAGCTAGTGGTGCCCTTCGGTGTGCCGAGGCCGGTGGGGCCGTCCCAGCCCGTCCTCGCGTTGCACCAGACGGTCGTCGGGCAGGTGCCGTTCGAGCCGGACGTGACGTCGTTGAGCCCGGTGGTGTTCGCCCAGGTGTAGGACGCGGGGTAGCCCGCCGTGTTGCCCGACATCGTGTACACGCTGGCGATGATCGGCGACG
>DAITQD010000001.1:0-53642 GCA_036833255.1 Jatrophihabitantaceae bacterium | reverse complement strand
CCCGGTATCCAGGGTCGGTTCGCCGGCTGGACGAGACGTTCGGACATCGACAGCCGCTGGCTGCCGGTCCGACGTGCTCGCCCGAGTTGCAGCGGATCGCGGCCCCTACCCGATCGGCCTCACGTGCTCAACATCGCCATCATCGCCACCTGTGGGGCTCAAATACCTCGGCCCGCCTCCGAGGCTGGGTCGTCGAGCTCGATCAATGCTGATAACGGACGGTGTTTAACGCGACCGCACCAGTGCCGCAAACGCCGAGGCCGCACAGGCGAAGCGCGTACGCGCCGCTGCGGCGACCACAGTTGGCGTCTCGTCGAGACTTGAACCAAGCTGCTTCCCACAGCTTGCGTGCACTGACATTTCACTGACATTGACCGCTGTGCGGCGTCCGTTCAGTTGCGAAATGCCTTATTGTGGACTTCCCCGAGCCCGAGGGCCCCACCAGGACCATGAACTCGCCGTCCTCGACCTCAAGGTCCAGGGCGTCGACGGCGGGGTCCGGATTGCCGGGGTAGAGGCAGGTTGCTTTGACATAGCTGACATCAGCCATGGGGTTCTCCCTTTTCGGTGTGTCGGGACCGCACCGGGGTACGGGTGCTCCTCGGGCTCTGGCTATCCCTTGGTGCTGCCGAGTGTGAGGCCGGCGATGAATTGCCGTTGGAGCACGAGGTAGACCACCAGCGTCGGCATCGCGATGATCAGCGCCCCGGCCGAGAGCAGGTTGTTGTTTTGGGCGAACTCGCCCTTGAGGTTGTTGATAGCCGTGGTGATCGGGAGTTTGCTGCCGGTCGACATCAGGGTGAGCGCCCAGAAGAAGTCGTTGTAGATCCAGGTCGTCAGCAGGGTGGCCAGCGCAGCCAGCGCGGGCCGGCACAGCGGCAGCGTCAGCCGCCAGTACTGGGTCCACACCGAGGCGCCGTCGACCATGCCCGCCTCGGTGATCTCCTCGGGAATCGTGCGCATGAAGTTGCTGAGGACGAAGACGCAGAAGCCGGTCTGGAACGCCACGTTGATCACGATCAGGCCGAACGCCGAGTCGTAGAGGGTGCCCGACTGGCTCAGAAATGTCGGCACGTGCACGTACAGGAAGATCTTGAACAGCGGCGACAGCAGCGTCTGCTGGGGCAGCAGGTTGCCGGCGGTGAACAGCAACAGCATGACGAGGTTGAAGCGAAAGGAGAACCGCGCGACGACGAAGGCGACGCACGACGCGAGGAACAGCGTGATGATCACTGCCGGGACGGTGATGATCACCGTGTTCTTGAAGAAGTGCGGGATCTGGCCCTGCGTCCAGGCGTCGGAATAGTTCTGGAACGTCAGGGCGTGCGCGATCGAGGCGTAGCCATACTTCTTCGTGTCCGACTCGGGCCGCAGCGAGGTGTAGACCGCCCAGAGAATGGGCAGCAACCACACGACGGCGAGCACCAGCAGCACCGCATGAGTCGCGAGCCGTCCGCCGCGAGCACGCGCGCCCTCGGGCGCCGCAGCGTGGCGGTGCCGGGCGTGCTCCGCGGTCGGCGGTGCGACGAGCGTGGTCATGGCCGGTTCTCCTTGCGGAACTGCTGGACGAGGAAGAACGTGATCGGCACCATTGAGATGACGAGCAGCACCACGCCGAGCGCCGAGCCGTAGCCGATGCGGTTGGCCGGCCCGGTGATGTAGGTGGTGATCATCGAGGACAGTAGTTCCAGCCCGTTGCTGCCGCCGTTGGTGATGAACACCAGGTCGAACGCGCGCAGCGATTCGATGACGGTGACGACCACGATGACGATGTTGATCGGGCGCAGCGTGGGGAACACCACCCGCCAGAAGGTCTGCCAGGCGTTGGCGCCGTCGATGATCGCAGCCTCGCGCAGAACCGGGTCGAAGGCCCTGAGACCGGCGAGGTAGAGCACCATCACGTAACCGGCCTGCCGCCACGTCGCCTCGACGAGCACGGCCCACAGGTTCAGTTTCGGATCGCCCAGCCAGTTGACCGCGTCGGTCGTACTGGTGCGGTGCAGCAGGCCGTTGATCAGGCCGTACTGCTGGGAGTAGACGATCTGCCAGATGATGCCGATCAGTGCGAGCGAGAGCATGACGGGCAGGAAGAAGATGCTCTGGTAGAGGCGGCTGCCCTTGATGCCGCGGTCGAGCAGCACCGCCAGCAGCATGCCGAGCGGTGTGGCGATGACGATGAACTCGACCAGCCAGATCACGTTGTGCCGCACGGCCGGCCAGAACTGTGGATCGATCTTGCGCATGAACGTGTAGTTCGCGCCGCCGGTCCACTTCACCGGTGCCACGCTGTGCGCATCGGTGAACGACAGGAACACCGTCGAGATGGCCGGACCCCAGATGAAGGCGAGGTCGAGCAGCAGCGGGATGCCGATCATCAAGCCGACGACGACCCGATCGCGTCCGGTCAGCCGGTGCACCCTACGGTGGCGCCGACCCCTGCGGGTCGGCGCCACCTTCGTCGCTGTCTGCACGGTCATGATCCTCGCGCTCATTGCTCCCTTGCGGTATATGGATCCTGCCGTTCGTCGGTCAGCAGGCCTAGACGAAGATCGCCTTCGCCTGGGACTCCAGCTGGCTGCAGACGCTGTCGATGTTCTTCGGGTTGTTGAGGAAGGAGTTCATCGCGTTCTGCACGATCGGGTAGGCGAAGTCCGGTCGGGTGTCGCGGTCGAGGAACTGCGCGATGTTCTTGCTGCCCTGGATGATCTGCACCGACTTCTTCTGCAGCGCCGTGTAGGTGCCGGTGTCGTAGTCGGTGGCCGTGCCGATATCGCTGGGATTGGGCTTGAGGAATGCCTGCTCGGCCTTGGCGGTGCCCAGGTACTTCAGGAACGCCTTCGCAGCGGCCTGGTCCTTGGCCTTCTTGCTCATCAGGAAGCCGTCGATCGGCGCGTCGATCGCGTCGGTAACCGGGTAGGTCGGATCGATCTGCGGGAACGGGAAGAAGTCCAGGTCGGGGAGGTTCGCCTTCGCTAGCTGGGGGCCGACCTGGTCGGTGCCCTGGAAGATCATCGCCGACTGCTTGTTGGCGTCGAAGATCTGGACGGCCTCCTGCCACGTGCGGCCGGTGGCGCCGGGCGTGTAATAGGGCGTGAGCAGAGCCCATTGCTGGAAGGCGGCCTTGACCTTCGCGTCGGTCCACGAATGCTTGTGGGCCATCAGGTCAATATGGAACTGATAGCCGTTGAGCCGCATGTTAATGATGTCGAACGAGCCCATCGCCGGCCAGCCGTCCTTCTGACCGATGGCGACCGGAGTGCTGAAGCCGTCCTTCTGCATCTGCTTGCACAGCGCGATCAGCTCGTCCCAGGTGCCCGGAACGGTGTAGCCGTTCTTGGCGAAGACGCTCTTCTTGTAGAACATCACCCACGGGTAGTTGACCCACGGCACCAGGTAGAGCTTCCCGTCGTCGCCCTTGGACGCCTGCTTGATCGAGTCCGAGAACTTCGACCCGATCGTGTCCCAGACGTCGTCGATCGGGCTCAGCAGGTTCTGCGCAGCGAAGAACCTGGCGCGGTAGCCGGCGAACCAGCAGAAAACGTCGTTCGGCGTGCCCTGGAGGTAGTTCTGGATGTTGTTCTGGAAGCTGTTGTGATCGACCGTGTTGACGCTGACCTTGCTAGCGTTCGGGTACGCGGCGATCGCCGCGGCGAAGGCCGTCTTGACGTTGGCGTCGGAGTAGTTCGACCCGATGCTCGTGCTGCCGGAAGCCGAACCCCCGCCGCCGCCGGACTTGCTGCTGGAGCACGCGGAGATCAAGGCGCCCGGCACCAATCCGAGCGAGGCGACGCCGGCGCCGACCTTCAGTACGGAGCGTCGGCTGACGCCTGCGGACGGGTGCGATGTTGCGGACGGGCTGTGCATGGTCGTCTCCTTGTTGGCGATCTTGCGGCCGACGATGTGTAGTTAACCTAAACAGTTTCCAACGTGATCCATCACAACTAGTCAAGCAAAGCCGTGAAACGCTCAGGTGTCAACCCCTCGACGGATATCAACTCGGCGGCGATCACCATGAATCGGCGCATTCGCTAGGCGCCGGCCGCACGCAACCGCTCGGCGGCGGTTTCCGGGGCGATGTCGTTGATCCACATGGCCGCACCCGACTCGGAACCGGCGAGGTACTTCAGCTTGCCGGGTGCCCGCCGGATGGTGAAGATCTCGGCGGCGAGGTGCCAGACGTCGCGATCGCGCCGTACCGGCGCCTGCTGCCAGCCGGCGATGTAGGGCACGGGCGTGTCGAACAGTCCGTCGAAGCGGCGCAACACATCGAGATACATGCCGGCCAGGTCGTCGCGCTGGCCGTCGGAGAGTGCGGCGAGGTCGGGGACGTGCTCGCGCGGCACGACCCGCACCTCGTAGGGCCAGCGCGCCGCGAAGGGCACGTAGCTCACCCAGTGCGCGGTCTCGCTCACGATGCGCAGGTCGGCCTTCAGTTCGCTCTCGAGCAGGTCGCACTGCAGGCAGGTGCCGACACGATCGCGGTGGCGACGGGCGGACTCACCCGCGCGGAAGAACCGCGGCGGCACGAAGGGGTAGCCGTAGATCTGGCCGTGCGGGTGGCTCAGGGTCACCCCGATCTCTTCGCCGCGGTTCTCGAAGCAGAAGACGTAGTCGATCGACTCGATGCTCGACAGCGCGCTCGACCGGTCGGCCCACGCGTCGATGACCGTGCGGGCATGCTCCGGCGAGAGCTGGGCGAAGGACTGGTTGTGGTCGCTGGTGAAGCACACGACCTCACAGCGCCCGGCGCCCGGTCCGGACTGGAACGGCGGGGCGTCGACGAGCCGCACCGAATCGATCGACTGCAGCGCGAACGACGGGAAACGGTTCTCGAACACCGCCACCTCGTAGTCGTCGGCAGGGATCTCGGTACTGGTGGTGTCGCGCGACGGACACAGCGGGCACAGATCCGGCGGCGGCTTGTAGGTGCGGGTCTGGCGGTGGCCGGCGATCACGGTGTAGTCGCGAAACAGCGGGTTCCAGCGCACTTCTGATGAAGTGATGTCCACCGGCAGGCCGTCGCGGCGGTCGGGCGCGGACCGGTCGCGCCCTGCGGTGCGGTCGTAGTAGAACAGCTCGCGGCCATCGGCCAGCCGGATGCCCTGCCGGACGGTCATGGCTTGGGCGCCTCGACGATGATGACCGTATCGACGCACTCGGCCAGCGTGCGATGAGCCTCGGCCGGCAGCAGGCTGTCGGTGATGACGGTCTTGGCGATCGTGAGCGGGCCGATGTCGGCGAGGCCGACCACACCCCACTTCGAGGAGTCGGCGAGCACGATCACCTCGCGAGCGGAGTCGACGAACGCCCGGTTGGTCGTCGCCTCGGCGAGGTTGGGGGTCGTGAACCCGGCACGGGCATCCATGCCGTGCACCCCCAGGAACAACTGGTCGACGTGCATCGTGGCGATGGTGCGGTCGGCGACCGGACCCACCAGCGCCGCGCTCGGCGTGCGCACCCCGCCGGTGAGGATGACGCTGACCTGGTTGGCGGTGTCGATCGCGGCGATGGCGTCGGCGACCGTCGTGGAGTTCGTGACGACCGTGATGCCGGGGGTGGCCGCCACGTGCCGCGCCATGGCCCAGGTGGTCGTCCCCGCGGACAGCGCAATCGCCGCAACCGGACGGATGAGGCTCGCGGCACGTTCAGCGATCGCCTGCTTCGCGGGCTGGGCCAGCTGGCTCTTCGCGGCGAAGCCCGGCTCGAACGCAGCCTGTCCCGCCAGCACCGCCCCGCCGTGTACCTTTCGGGCAACGCCGTCGGCGGTGAGTTGCTCGAGATCGCGGCGGATGGTCATGTCCGACACGCCGAGCAGTTCGGTCAGGTCAGCGACGCGGACGGCTCCGGCGCGCCGGAGCTCACCGAGGATCCGGACCTGACGTTGCTGAGCGAGCACAGGTGTGTCCTCCCGATGTTAGAATCCGATCCGGTGCCCACAGAGTCAAACATGATATAACAGAAATGACCAGCACCCGGCACATGTGGAGGGTCTGACGTGGGGCACGGGCGCAACGGCGTGACGTGGCAGGCTCCGGGCCGGGTCAACCTGATCGGCGAGCACACCGACTACAACGCCGGTTTCGTGCTGCCGTTCGCGATCGAGCAGGCCTGCACGGCGACCGTGGAACGGATCGACGAGTGCACGCTGGCGATCAGCTCGACTCAGCGCGCCGAGACGCCGCACTTTGCGCTCGATGGCCTCGAACCCGGCGCAGCCGACGGCTGGGCCGGCTACGCCGCCGGTGTCGTGTGGGCGCTGCTCAGACTCGGGGCGGACGTCCCGGGCCTGCGCATCGCGCTGGACAGCACCGTCCCGCCCGGCGCGGGGCTATCGTCGTCCGCTGCGCTCACCTGCGCCGTCGCGACGGCGGTGGACGATCTGCTCGGGCTGCGGCTGTCCGCGGGCGAACTGCTGAGCGTCACCCGCAGCGCCGAGAACGACTTCGTCGGCGCGCCGACCGGCGGCATGGACCAGCTCGCCGCACTCAACTGCACTGCGGGCAACGTGCTGTTCTGCGACATGCGCACGCTGGAGACCGAGCAGGTGCCGCTGCCGTTGGCGGCAAGCGGCCTCACGATTCTGGTCGTCGACACCCACGCAGCACACCGCCATGCAGACGGCGAGTATCAGCTGCGACGAGCCGGCTGCGAACGCGCCGCGCACCTGCTCGGGCTGACCTCGCTACGCGAACTGACCGTCGCCGACCTCGACCCTGCCCTGGATCGCCTCCCGAGCGACGACCTGCGGCGCTACACCCGACACGTCGTCACCGAGAACGAACGGGTGCTGCGCACGGTCGACCTGCTTCGCGACGCAGCGCTTGCCGAGACCGGGCCGCTACTGACCGCCTCGCACGAATCGCTGCGCGACGACTACCGGGTGAGCATCACCGAACTCGACGCCGCGGTCGCAACGCTGCTCGCCCACGGCGCGCTCGGCGCGCGGATGACCGGCGGCGGGTTCGGCGGGAGCATCATCGCGCTCATCGCCGAAGAACGGTGCGACGCCGCTGTCAAGGCGGTGACTATAACGTTCAGGCAGCACGGCTTCGTCGCACCGAGCGCATTCACCGCCCGTCCGAGCCGCGGAGCCCACCGGGTTGGCTGATCGGGGATCGAGTGCGGGGCCACGATGGCGTGGCGCCGTCCGGGTAAAGGCCGCTAGGGAGGCATCTCATGCGCGTGCTGGTGACCGGCGGCGCCGGATACATCGGCAGTATCGTCGCTGCGGAACTACTGGCGGCCGGCCACCACGTGGTCGTGGTGGACGATCTGTCGACCGGCCACGCAGACGCGCTGCCGCCAGGTGTCGACTTCCACGAAGCCGACATCCGCACGATCGGTGAGGTACTCGGCGACTGGGCCGTCGATGCGGTCATCCACTTCGCCGCGAAGTCATTGGTGGCCGAATCGGTGCACGACCCGGCACGCTACTGGCACGACAACGTCGTGGGCACAATCGCCCTGATCGACGCGATGCGTGCGAACGGTGTCCGCCGGATCGTCTATTCGTCATCGGCTGCGACGTACGGAGACGCCAGCGAGACACCGATTCCCGAGTCCGCGCCAACCCGGCCGACCAGCGCCTACGGGGCAACCAAGCTGGCCGTCGATCTCGCCTTGAGCAACTACGCGCAGGCATACGGCCTCGCCGCGGTGAGCCTGCGGTACTTCAACGTCGCCGGTGCCCTGCACGCGCAGGACGGGCACCGCTACGGCGAGCGGCACCTGGTCGAGACGCACCTGATCCCACTGGCGATACGTGCGGTCACCGATCAGACGTCGCTTGCGCTGTACGGCAGCGACTACCCGACGCCGGATGGCACCTGCGTGCGCGACTACATCCACGTGCTGGATCTGAGCGACGCGCACCTGCGTGCGCTGTCCGTCTGCGAGCCGGGCACCCACCGCATCGTCAACCTCGGCAGCGGCTGCGGCTATTCGGTGCGCGAGGTGATCGCCACGGTGCGAGAGGTCACCGGGTACGAACTCGTCGTGCGTACCGAACCGCGCCGACCCGGAGACCCGGCGACCCTCGTCGCGGCCAATGAGCTGGCCGGTGTCCTGCTCGGTTGGCGCCCACAGCGTGGCCTGAAGCAGATGATCACCGACGCGTGGGAGTTCCACGCGATTTCGGCTTAGCCGAACGAGGAGCGCTGCATCCGGCGCAACTGGCCAACGCAGCTACGTCCTGGCGATTCGACTCTGGACTCTCCACGGAACCCGGGGCGGTTCACTTGAAGACCTACAACTGAACGTCCACCACGACCGGCGCATGATCCGACGCACCCGTCCCCTTGCGCGCCTCACGATCGACATAGCTGTCCACGACGGCCGCGGCGAAGCGCTTGTCGGCCAGCACCAGATCGATACGCATCCCGCGATTCTTCGGGAAGCACAGCTGGCGGTAGTCCCAGTAGGTGAACGGCAGGTCGTACTTGAGCGCGCGCGGTGGCACGTCGCTGAGGCCGGCCTCCTGCAACGCAGCGAGTGCCCGTCGCTCCGGCTCGGTCACGTGCGTGCTCGTGGCGAACTGGGTGATGTCCCAAACGTCCGCGTCCGTCGGCGCGATGTTGAAGTCACCGAGCACCGCGAACGGCCGCGGCGTGGCAAGCTCCGCGACGACCGTCGAGCGCAGCGCCTCCAGCCAGCGCAGCTTGTAGTCGTAGTGCGGGTGGCCGATCTCGCGACCGTTCGGCACATATACCGACCAGAGCCGCACTCCCGCGCACGTGGCCGCGATGGCGCGCGTCTCGTGCACCTCGAACATCGCATCCTCGGGCTGGAAGCCCGGTTCGTCGGGCAGCCCGCGCTGTACCTCGGTGAGCCCGACCCGCGACAGGATTGCGACTCCGGCCCACCGCCCAGTCCCATGCGCGGCGACTTCGTAGCCGAGCCCGGCGACGGCATCGATCGGGAAATCGTCAGCTGCGCACTTGATCTCCTGCAGGCACAGCACATCCGGCCGTGCGGCGCCCAGCCAATCGACCAAGCGCGGCAGCCGGGCGGTGACGGAGTTGACGTTCCAGGTCGCAATCCGCACGGACCGAGCGTGTCACACAGCCCGGGCAGCATCGTCGAGGCGCTCGACGGCGCGCCCGCGCCTCGTCAGGCTCGCGAATCCAACAGAATCCAACAGCGAACTGAACCGCTCTCGCATATGTCGACCTAATTCCTACGAAACCCTTGTTTCACGCATATGACTATGCTACGAATGTGTCGAGTCATGTTCGAGCCTGAGTGAACGTGAGCGACAGTTTGGGAGTATCGATGAGAGAGAACCGGAGCGGCCGCCGTCGATTCGCCGCGGCGATCAGCGCCATCGGCCTGGCCGTCGGGCTCAGCGCCACGGCAGTTGTGGCCGAGCAGGTGGTGGCACAGGCGCCGGCGGCGGGGTTGGACAACGGCCTCGCCTTGACGCCGCCGATGGGGTTCAACGACTGGAACGCCTTCGGCTGCAACGTCAGCGAGGTGCTGATCGAGCAGACGGCCGACTTCTTCGTCAGCTCCGGCATGAAGGGCGCCGGTTATGACTACGTCAACATCGACGACTGCTGGATGACGCACACCCGGGACGCCGAGGGGCGCCTCGTGCCCGACCCGGTGAAGTTCCCCGACGGCATCAAGGGCACCGCTGACTACGTCCATTCCAAGGGGCTCAAGCTCGGCATCTACGAGGACGCCGGTACGGCTACCTGCGCCGGCTACCCGGGCAGCCTCGGCCACGAAGCGATCGACGCGCAGACATTCGCCGACTGGGGCGTCGACTACCTGAAGTACGACAACTGCAACAACGCCGGCAGCAGCACCAAGCAGCAGTACATCGATCGCTACACCGCGATGCGTGACGCGCTTGCCGCGACCGGCCGCCCGATCGTCTACAGCATCTGCGAGTGGGGCGTGAACGATCCTGCGTCGTGGGCCGGCGACGTCGGCAACCTGTGGCGCACGACCGGCGACATCAGCGACAACTGGAACAGCCTGAAGTCGGTCGTCAACCAGAACGCCCCGCTGGCACCGGCCGCGCACCCCGGCGCGTGGAACGACCCGGACATGCTCGAGATCGGCAATGGCGGCATGACCGACACCGAGTACCGCTCACACTTCTCGCTGTGGGCCGAGATGGCTGCTCCGCTGCTGGTCGGCACCGACCTACGCAAGGCGACCGTGGCCACGATGGCGATCTACCTCAACAAGGACGTCATCGCCGTCGACCAGGACCCGCTGGGCGCACAGGGCAAGGTGATCAGCTCCGACGGCACCCACCTGGTGTTCGCGAAGCCGCTAGCAAACGGCGACGTCTCGGTCGCACTGTTCAACGAGGGTGACACCGCGGCGACGATGTCGACGACCGCGGCGCAGGCCGGCCTGGGCAAGGCGCAGGCCTACGCCTTGACCGACCTGTGGTCGAAGAAGACGACGGAGACCGCCGGGCGTATCGCCGCCGCAGTGCCGGCACACGGCACGGTCCTGTACCGCGTGCACGCAGCCAGCAACTGGGACACCTACCCGCCCGCCACCGTCGTGTCCGTGTCGACACCGCCTGCCTACCCGGGCGGACCGGCGGTCATGCAGGCCGGCACCGCCAACACCGTTACGACGACGTTCAGCAACACCGGCCGTATGCCGGCCACCGACGTCGCCGTCACGCTGAGCGCCCCGTCCGGCTGGACGGTGCACGCAGTCACCTCGGCGACCAGCGGCGCGGTGAACGTGAATTCGACGCTCACCACCACCTGGACCGTCACGCCGCCAGCGGGGACAACACCGGGCAGCTACGCCCTGACCGCGACGGCGAACTACACGTGGGACGACGGCACCAAGTCCGACAGCACCAGCGCGAGCAGTCAGGTGCTTGTGCCGAACCCGCCGCCGAGCGGAACGGCCTACGTGAGCGACCTGCAGTGGACAAGCTCCAGCAACGGCTGGGGCCCGGTCGAGCGCGACATGAGCAACGGCGAGACCGCAGCCGGCGACGGCCACACCATCACCATCGGCGGCGTCACCTACGCCAAGGGTGTCGGAGCCCACGCTCCGAGCGAGGTGGACGTCTACATCGGCACTCGGTGCGCGTCGTTCAGCAGTGACGTCGGAGTCGACGACGAGACGGGCACGAACGGCTCTGTCGACTTCCAGGTGTGGGCCGACGGCGCCAAGGTCGCGGACAGCGGCAGAGTGACCGGTGCGGACAGCGCGAAGCACATCACGGCGGACCTGTCCGGAGCCAAGTTCGTCCGGCTGGTGGTCACCGACGCCGGTGACGGCAACAGCTACGACCACGCCGACTGGGCAGCCGCCCAGGTCACCTGTAGCTGATCGAGAAGGGGTAACCACCGTGACGCACCGCTTCGGGCGCAGCCTGCGGACCGTCCTCCTCACCGCGGTGCTCGCGGTGGTCGCCTCCACCCTCAGCGCCGTCGCCGGGCCGACCAGCCCGGCGGCGGCCGCCGCACCCGCGGCGCACACCGTCACCTACGACGGCTACTCCCTGATGATCGACGGCAAGCGCACCTACATCTGGTCGGGGGAGTTCCACTACTACCGCCTGCCCAGCCCGGACCTGTGGCGCGACGTGCTGCAGAAGATGAAGGCCGCGGGCTTCAATGCCGCGTCGATCTACTTCGACTGGGCCTACCACTCACCCAAGCCCGGCGTGTACGACTTCACCGGAGTCCGCGACGTCGACAAGCTCCTCGACATCGCGAACGAGGTCGGTATCTACGTCATCGCCCGCCCCGGCCCGTACATCAACGCCGAGGTGGACGGCGGCGGCTTCCCCGCGTGGCTCGGGACGATGCCCGGACGGGACCGGAGCAACGACCCGACCTACCTGGCCGCATCCGATCAGTGGATGGATCGGATCAACAAGATCCTGGCCAGGCACCAACTCACCACCGGCACGGGCACGGTCATCCTGGACCAGATCGAGAACGAGTTTTACGACAGCTCGGCGCAGGCTCGCGACTACATGACCCACCTGGAGAACCAGGCCCGCGCCGACGGCATCACCGTGCCCCTGACCGGTAACAACAACGGCACGTTCAACAGCGGCGCGGGTGCGCTGAACATCGACGGCCCGGACTCCTACCCGCAGGGCTTCAACTGCTCGAACCCCACGTCGTGGCGCGGCGTCCCCGACATCTCCTACGACCACCCTTCGGGCCGGCCGCTGTACACACCGGAGTTCCAGGGCGGCTCGTTCGATCCCTGGGGCGGCCCCGGCTACGACAAGTGCCGCCAGCTCACCGGGCCGGACTTCGAGTCGGTGTTCTACAAGCAGAACATCGCCGTCGGCGCCACGGCGCAGAGCTTCTACATGACGTACGGCGGCACGTCGTGGGGCTGGCAGGCCGACCCGAGCCAGGTCTACACGTCCTACGACTACGGCGCGCCGATCACCGAAGGGCGCCAGCTCGGCACCAAGTACGACCAGGACAAGCTCATCGGGTACTTCACGCAGAGCGTGGCGCCGCTGACCAAGACCGACGCGCTGGCCGTCGGCAAGCCGACCTCGTCCGCGATCGTCGACACCGCGCGCATCAACCCGGACACCCGCACGCAATTCCATACACTGCGGCATTCCGACGCGACGTCCACCGCCACGAATTCCACGCACATCTCCCTCGACCTCGGGGCGCGCTCGACCTACACCTACGACGACGCCGACGTCGCGCTGCAGTACACCGGCTCGTGGTCGCACGTCGGGCCCGAGGCGGGATACACCAGCGGCGAGTACCACCAGACCGAGTCGTTCTCCAGCACCGCAGGTGACAGCGTGACGATCCCGTTCACCGGTACCGGCGTGCGCTGGATCGCCTCGACGGCCGGCAACCACGGCGTCGCGGACGTCTACCTGGACGGCGCGAAGGTCGCCACCGTCGACGGCTACTCCGCGAGCACCGTCAACCAGCAGATCGAGTACGCCGCGAGCAACCTGACGGACGGGGCGCACACCCTCAAGATCGTCGCCACCGGGCAGAAGAACGCCGCGTCCAGCGGGACGTTCGTCTCCGTCGACGCCGTCGACGTGCCGCCCGCAGGTGCCACCTACTACCCGACGGTGCCGCAGCAGCCGGGTACGGCGCTGACGTTCGCCGGCCGCGACTCGAAGATCATCGTCGCGAACTACCAGCTCGGCGCGCAGCAGCTGCAGTACTCCACCTCGGAGATCCTCACCAACCAGCTGATTGACGGCACCGACGTCGCCGTGCTGTACGGGCGCGGCGGTCAGGATGGCGAGACTGTCCTCAACTACAAGGCTCAGCCGACCGTGCACGTGCTGGCCGGCAACGTCGCGTCGACCTACGACCAGGCGAGCGGCGACCTGCGGCTGAACTACACGCACACCGGTCTGGCCCGGGTGCTGATCACCGGCGGCGCGCGACCGCTGCTCCTGCTCCTGGGCACCGACCAGGAGGCGGCGAAGTTCTGGCTGCAGCAGACCTCCGGCGGTCCGGTGCTCGTCTACGGCAGTCAGCTGCTGCGGACGGCCGCGACGAGCGCGGGCACCCTCGTCCTCACCGGCGACACGTCCCAGGCTGGATCGGTCGAGATCTGGTCCGCGCCCAGCTCCGCGATCACCTGGAACGGCAAGGAGCTGCACCCCGTTGCGACGGCCAGCGGATCGGCGCTCGCCCAGCTGAACGGCGCCCAGCCCGTCACGCTCCCCGCGCTGACGAACTGGAAGCACACCGAGGAATCCCCCGAGGCGCAGCCGGGCTACGACGACTCGTCGTGGCAGGTGGCCGACAAGATGACGTCGAACAGCACGACGACCCCGAGCACGCTGCCGGTGCTGTTCGCGGACGACTACGGCTTCCACCATGGCGACGTCTGGTACCGCGGCCGGTTCCGGGCCACCGCCGCCACGACCGGGATCACGCTCGCCACGATCACCGGGCGGGCCGGGGTGTACTCGGCGTGGTTGAACGGCACGTTCCTCGGCAGCAGTGGCGACGGCACGCACACGTTCACGTTCCCCGCCGGCGCGGTTCATGTCGGTGTGGACAATGAGATCTCAGTGCTCGTGGAGAACAGCGGGCACAACGAGGACTACAACCACAACGACTCGAACAAGGAGGCGCGTGGGCTCACCGGCGCGATTGTGGCCGGCTCGCCGCTGACGTCGGTCAGCTGGCGCATCCAGGGCAGCCGTGGCGGCGAGGATCTGATCGACCCGGCCCGCGGCCCGATGAACACCGGCGGCCTGTACGGCGAGCGCGCCGGCTGGACGCTGCCCGGCTACCCGGACACGACGTGGCAGGACGTCACGCTGCCAACGTCGGACACCACGCCCGGCGTCTCGTGGTACCGCACGACCGTTGCCCTCGACCTGCCGAAGGGGCAGGACACCTCGGTGGCGTTGAACATCACCGACGCCGCCGGCCGGCACTACCGCGCGCTCATCTTCGTCAACGGTTGGCAGCTCGGCCGCTACATCAACGACGTGGGGCCGCAGCACGACTTCCCGATCCCGAACGGCATCCTCAACCCCAACGGCAGCAACACGATCGCGATCGCGGTGTGGAACACCGACGGTAGCACCGGCGGGCTGGGCACCGTGTCGCTGAAGTCGCTCGGTACGTCGGCGTCGCCGCTGCAGGTGGCGAACGTCGATGCCCCGCGCTACCAGCAGGCCACCTACGCGATGCCCGCCGCACACCAGGCCTCGCTGAGCCTGGCCGCCCCGGACACGGCGACGCCCGGGTCTACGGCGGACGTCACGGCCACGTTCCAGGTGCCCGCCGATGCGCCGCCGGCGACGAACGTCCACCTCTCGCTCGACGTGCCCGCCGGCTGGACGGCCGCGGCGAGCTCGCCGACCACTGTGGACATCGTGCGGGCCGGCGGCGTCGCCACCGCGACGTGGCGGGTCACCGCTCCGGATTCGCTGCCCACCGTCTCGCAGCTGACGGCGAGCGCGGACTACGTGCAGCGCAACGTGCAACAGCACCTCACCGACGTGCGTAACGTCCGCGCATTGCCCGCCGTGCCAACCGGCGACATAGCGGTCAGCTCGCTGCCGTTCTTCTCCGCCACCAACGGCTGGGGGCCTGTCGAGCGCAACACGAGCAACGGTGAGCAAGCGGCCGGTGACGGCAAGCCGATCACGCTGAACGGCGTCGTCTACGCCAGCGGGCTCGGCACGAACGCCGTCAGTGACGTCACGCTGTACCTCGGCGGGAACTGCACGCGCTTCACCGCCACTGTCGGCGTCGACGACGAGCAGGGCTCGGCCGGGTCGGTGACGTTCAGCGTGATCTCCGATGGCAAGACGCTCACCACCACGCCCGTCCTGACCGGATCCTCGGCGTCGGTGAGCCTCGACGTCGACATCACCGGCACCCAACTGCTGGACCTGGTGGTCGGCGACGGCGGCAACGGCAACGGCAACGACCACGGCGACTGGGCCGACGCCCAACTCCACTGCAGCTGAGAGAAAGGCCACCTTCGTGACCCATCGCCCGGGACGCACCTTCCGGACCGTCGTACTCACCGCCGTGCTCGCGGTGGTCGCCGCGACACTCAGCGCCGTCGCCGGTCCAGTGAGTACGTCGACCGCGGACGCCGCACCCGTGCACACGATCACGTTCGACAAGTACTCGTTGATGATCGACGGGCAGCGCACGTTCATCTGGTCCGGCGAGTTCCACTACTGGCGGCTGCCGAGCCAGGACCTGTGGCGCGACATGCTCCAGAAGATCAAGGCAGAGGGCTACAACGCCGTGTCGATCTACTTCGACTGGGCGTATCACTCACCCAAGCAGGGCGTGTACGACTTCACCGGCGTCCGTGACGTGGATGCTCTGCTGGACATCGCGCAGCAGGCCGGCCTCTACGTGATCGCGCGACCCGGTCCGTACATCAACGCCGAGACGAGTGCCGGCGGCTTCCCCGGCTGGCTGACCACCCAGGCCGGCAAGGCGCGCTCCGACGCCCCGGACTACCTCGCGGCGGCGGATGAATGGCTGACGCACATCGACTCCATCCTGCAGCGCCATCAGCTGAGCAACGGCACTGGCCCGGTCATCCTGTACCAGATCGAGAACGAGCTGGCGAGCACCGGAACGTCCCAGAAGAACTACATGCAGCACCTCTACGACAAGGTGCGCGCCGACGGGATCACCGTGCCGATCTTCCACAATGACAAGGGCCGCAACGGCATCTGGGTACCGCAAGGTTCCAACGTCCCCGGCACGGTCACCGGTCCGACCGACCTGTACGCATTCGACGGCTACCCGGGTGGCACATGCCACACCGACGCGACGCCGGGCAGCCCGTCGACTGCTCCGGACTGGGGCATCTGGGGTCCCGGCGGCGCGAAAGGCGGATCGACCGCGTCACCGAACACGCCCGGCTTCGTGGCCGAGTTCGGCGGCGGCTGGTTCGACTACTGGGGCAGCCAGGGCACGTACAAGTGCACCTCTGTGCGCGAAGGGCCCGGCTACGAGCGGGTGTTCTACAAGACGAACATCGCGAACGGCCTCACCCTGCAGAACTTCTACATGACCTTCGGTGGCACCTCGTGGGGCTGGCTTCCGGCACCCGTCGTCTACACCTCCTATGACTACGGCGCGGCCTTCGACGAGGCGCGGCAGATCCGGCCGAAGGCCACTGCAATGAAGGAGATGGGGCTGTTCCTACAGGCGGTCACGCCGATCACCAAGGTGGACAAGGGGGATCCGGTCACGCCGTCGTCCGCGGCGATCAAGGTCTACAACGACGTGAACCCGGACACCGGCACGCACTTCTACACCGCGATGCACAACCCGTCGAGCGCGACGACGAACGACGCGTTCACGTTCCCGATCACGACGGCTGACGGCAGTTACACCGTGCCGCAGGCCGGCACGCTGCGGATCAACGGCCAGGACGCCAAGACCCTGGTGGCCGACTACGACCTCGGCGGGCAGCACCTCGTGTACTCGACGTCGGAGATCATGACCCACCTGACGCAGGCGGGCAGGGACCTCGCACTGCTGTACGGCCGCGACGGCGAGGACGGCGAAACCGTGCTCCGCTACGACGACGCCCCGCACGTCACGGTGCTCTCCGGCGACGTCACCAGCAGCTACGACCCGAGCACCGGTGACCTGCGACTGGACTACACCCACAACGGGCTGGCCGAGGTGCATATCAACGGCGGCAACCGCCCGCAGCTCACCCTGCTGCTCGCCGACGACACCACTGCGGGGACGTTCTGGCGGCAGGACACCGCGGCCGGGCCGGTGCTCGAGCGCGGGCCGGAGCTGGTGCGCACCGCCATCGTCACCGGCACGACCCTCGCCCTCACCGGCGACACCGACAAGGCCAGCGCGCTGCAGGTCTGGGCGCCGCCGCAGGTGCGCGCGGTCACGTGGAACGGCGCCGCCGTCGCGACGACGCTTGGCGCGGACGGCAGCCGGGCACTCACCGCGCAGCTCGCCGGCGCGGCACCCATCTCGCTGCCCGACCTGAGCGCCGCGAGTTGGCGCTCGGCACCGGAATCGCCGGAGGCCGCGCCCGGCTTCGACGACTCGACATGGGCCAGCGCGGACAAGACGAGCACCAACAGCACGACGAAGCCGCCCACCGGTCAGCCCGTGCTCACCGCGGACGACTACGGCTTCCACCAGGGCGATGTGTGGTACCGCGGCCGCTACACCGGATCGAACTCAGCCACCACGCTGTCGCTGCGCTACGGCGGCGGGGGAGCGGGCCTGCTCCAGGCCTGGCTGGACGGCACCTACCTCGGGCAGGACGTGCTGCCGAGTGGGGTCGCCTCGCCGGCCACCACCGGCACCGCCACGTTCGCGATACCGGCCGCGTTGCGAACCGGCCAGCACGTGCTTTCGGTGATGGTGCGCAACGACGGTCACAACGAGGACGGCGGGGTCAACGACGCGCAGAAGGAGGGGCGCGGACTCATCTCCGCCACGATGAGCGACGCCTCGTCCGTCACCGTGCCGACGTCGATTGCCTGGAAGATCCAGGGCAACGCCGGCGGTGAGGACATCGTCGACACCGCCCGCGGCGTCACCAACGCCGGCGGCCTGTACGGCGAGGGGCACGGCTGGAACCTCCCCGGCTACCCGGATACGTCGTGGTCCGCCGCGACGGTTCCGGCGAGCAGCGCGCCCGCGGGGACGTCCTGGTACCGCACCACGTTCGCGCTCGACATCCCGTCGGTCGACGACGCCTCCCTCGGCATCACGATCGGCAATCCGGCGACGCCCCAGTCGGCGGCGAACTACCGGGCGCTGATCTACGTCAACGGATGGACCGTCGGGCAGTACATAGCCAACGTCGGGCCGCAGCACACGTTCGTGGTGCCGAACGGGATCCTGAACCCGCGCGGCAACAACACGCTGGCCATCGCGGTGACCAGCGACGGCGGCGCAGGCAACGGGCTGGAGAACGTCCAGCTGACCGACCTGGGTACCGTCCGCGGCGGCGTCCCGGTCGCGATGAACTCCGCACCGGCGTGGAACGCGCAGATGTGGGGCGACCCGGCGGTTCCGTCGCGCGTCAGCCTCGACCGCCTGTCCAGCGATGCTGGCAGCCCGGCGCGCAGCGGTGACGTCATCACGGTGACCAGCGCCGTGCGCAACGACGCCGGCGGCGCGGCGAGCGACGTGGCGGCCACCCTGCACGCGCCGGCGGGCTGGACGGTCGAACCGAGCGACCCGGTTATCGCGCCGTCCCTGGCCCCGGGGGCGTCGCAACCGCTGAAGTGGGACGTCACCGTTCCCCCGGACACGGCGACCGGCAACTACCAGCTGGCCGCGACGGCGACGTACGAACAGGACGGGGTGCCGGGCAGCACCGGCGCCACCCTCACGGTGCAGGTCCGGCGGACCGGGGATCTCTACGTCAGCGACCTGCCGTTCGTCTCCGCCACCAACGGCTACGGCCCGGTGGAGCGGGACATGAACGTCGGCGGCAGCGGCTCCGGCGACGGTGGCCCGATCACCATCCGGGGCGTGACGTACGCGAAGGGGCTCGGCACGAACTCGATCAGCAGCGTCGTCGTCGACCTCGGCGGGACGTGCACCTCGTTCACGAGCGACGTTGGCATCGACGACAGCGGCGGCGGCAAGGGGACGGTGATCTTCACCGTGCTCGCCGACGGGCAGTCGGTGGCCAGCACCGGTGTCATGACGGGAACCCAGGCGGCGAAGCACTTGGCCGTCGACGTCACCGGCGTCCATCTGCTCACCCTGCAGGTCGGCGACGCCGGCGACGGCAACGGCCACGACAACGGGGACTGGGCCGGCGCAGAGCTGCACTGCGCCGGCTAGGACGTGTCTCCCAAGTCCATGCTCTGCTGCGCGACGAGCGGGACTTAGACCGAAGTTACGTCGCCAGACGCGGTCCTGCTCGATGTGACCTCCCGCGTCGGCGCCGAGGGTGCATCTCGTATTGCAGCAGAACTATGTCGCGCCTGGTGCTAGCCACGTTCGTGTGCTCCGGGTGGCCAGTTCGCGCTTGCCGTATGGACGGCCATCGGCGCCAGAGAGCACCAGATCGTGCCCTACCTTCTCCAGCCCGCGACGACACCACCGTCTTGACGCACCCGATGGTGAAAGCGGTCTCGCCGGCGTCGCTATCGGTAGACGTCGCTGCGCCGGTCGATGTGCACGATCTCTATTCGACGTGTGCCATCGACGATGGCGTAGACGACCCGGTAGTCGCCGCGGCGGGCAGAGTGCAGGCCAACCAACTCATCACGTAGGGGTTTGCCGACCCGCCAGGGGTTCTCGACGAGCGGGCCGAACACGAATTCGGCGCAGGCCGTCGCGATCTTCTCGGGCAGTCGCTGTAGGTCCCGGGCGGCACGAGCGGTGAGCTGAACCTGGTACGGCTCGCTCACGCGACCCCGTAGCGGGCCTTGATCTCGTCGTTGTCGGCAAATCGATTGGCTGCCGCGTCGGCCTGACCTTCCCGGATCGCCTGCGCCGCGCCTGGGGTACCGAGAATCTCTAGGGTTTCCTCGATGGAGGCGAGGTCATCGGCAGAGATCAGGACGGCGGCCGGGTGGCCATGTCGTGTGATCGTGACCCGTTCGTGGGTGCGCTCGACATTGGCGACATACTCCGAGAGCCGGTCGCGGGCCTCGCCCAGCGGTACAGCAGTCATACCCCTATCCTAGCCAGAACTATGGGCAAAAACCACTGTGGCTCTGTTGGCTCCAATGGCTTTTGACCGGGCTGGTGGCCAGGCTAAAAGCCATTGGAGCCGTGCGGATGGATCCGCACCCGGGTTGAACACTGCACACCACACAACATTGTGGCGACCACTTGAACGGTCAAATGAGGGTCACGGGGTCAAATCAACCGATCACTATTTGGGTGAGATTCGCATAGAACCCTGCTATTACGGGCGCCTCTGGGTGGAACTGAGGGGACTCGAACCCCTGACCCCCACACTGCCAGCGCGGGTGATCAGTCAAAGTTGATGCTGGATCGTGCTGCCTCAGGACATCCCTGCAATCATTGGGTTTCATGCTGCTCCGTGTCGCCACGTGACCTGCCATGCCGTCGGGTACTGAGTGACAGATGGATGACATGATCTTGATCGGTGATCATGCCGAGCAGACGCTTGATCAGAGCTGGTCGCGTATGTTCTCACCTGCCGCGCCTTAGCTGAGGGCTCTGACTTGTCCAGGTAGTGCCATCGCGGTGACGTACCAGCCAATCACCCTGCTGACACCGGCCAGATGACACGGACCCGCCCGCAATACGTCCGCACAATCGACTGGCTCCACGGTCAAGTCAACCCCGGCGTCTTCCAAATCTCAGATGTCAGTCTGCGGCCCTCACTCACACACTGAGTCTCGATTCATCGTCGGGAGAGTTCACGCCCCCAGGCCAGGCGCGCGTCCACTTCCAAGCCAAATCGCCCGCCATCGGCGCCGCGCCCCCTGATCCACTCTTCGCGCGAAGAGTGGATCAGGGGATCCGCAGAACCATCGAATCGGACTCGATGTGAACGTCCAGACTGATACCCAGCGCGCTCGACAGGCGGGCGAGGGTCGCCAACGACGGTTCGTGTGAGCCTGCCTCCAACCGGGCGATCGCAGGCTGCTGCATCCCGAGCAGCTCCGCGAGGCCGGTCTGCGTAACATCGTGCTCGACACGGTAGGACGTGAGCAGCAGCGCGACCTGCTCGGCCACCGAGGTGCGCTCCAACTCGGCAAGCACGTCCGGATCACGCATCTCATCCGCGGCAATCTGGGCCGAGGACTTCAGGTCTGAAAGCTTCGCCATCGTCATGCCTCCTCGATCTGTGACAACCGGCGCTCCGCTGCTCGGCACGCCGCCTCAAACTTCCGGCCATCCACCTGCGCCTCCGGTGCGATGGCCGCCACCACAAACACGTCGCCGATCTGGCGGTACAGCCCCCGCCACGGCGAGCGCCCACCGCGCGGTCGAAGCTCGCGGAGCCGGTCCGCGCCCTTGACTGCACTCGAGTGCGGGTACGGCAGCTGGGGGCCGAAAGCTTGCAGCTTGCGATCAGCGTTGATGAGTGCGGCCTTCTCGACGGCCGGAAGCCGGGCCACGTTCGATCTCGGCTTCGGGCAGATAGAGGACCGTCCACATCAGCACCACTATAACACGATTGTTATAGATCGACGGTGTCCAACCACGGCAAGCAGCCACGCCGAACCGGACTGCGGTCATCTGATTCGGCTCCAGCTGCCCGAACCCACCAGATACGCCGGGCCAAGGATTTTGAGCCCCACAGGCTGCGCCACACGACCATCATGCGACATCGAGCACGACTACAAATCGATTGCTCGAGACTCGCCGAACCCGGCAAGAACAGCGGGCCGAAGTTGTTGAGCCCCACAGGTGTCGTCGGCGCTCATCGGCCAGACGATCAGCCACGTCCAGACCAGATAGCCGAGGGCCGCGGCGTCCCAACCGACAGCCGGCGCGTAGCGCGGCAGGCCGACCAGCATCAGCACGACGCCCACGAGCACGCCGGAGAGGAACGCGATGAGAAGACGGCGGGCCGTGTTCCGGCCCCGCAACGTCCTAGACAGGTCCACGAGGAGTCGAACCTCCGGCAAACGACATAGCCGCAGCCGCCGCGACCACACGGGCAAAGTGTCCCTGAGGCCTTCAGACTAGACCGGCAGCGCCCCCGTTGACCAGGCCGGGGACGGGTCCTACGGAACGCAGCGCTCCGCGGCGATCGAGGCCGGGACGTCGAGCGCGTGCGCGCCGTTGAGGTTGAGCACGTCGCTGACGTAGCGCACGGCGACCGGTTGGTGTCCGACGATCGCCGGACCGGTGGTGTCGACGATGTGCACGCCGACGAAATAGGCCCCGGTGAGGTCCAGACCGCGCACCTGCAGGTACGGGCCGAGCCGTCCCCAGATGCGCACGGCCTCGACGCCGGTCGACTGCCGGAACACCACGAACTGGCCGGTCCCTCGCGTCAGATGGGCATGGTTGTCCAGCAGCGTCGTGCTGGCCGAACTGCCGACGTAGATCGCGTGCCGCTGGCGCGACCAGTAGAACGGCACCAGGTTGTCGATCGTGTTCTCGACGATCTGCACCTGGCCGGCCGCCTGCTCGTCGCCGGCGCGGCCGCCGACTCCGACGTGGATGCCCTCGATCACCGAGGTCAGCCGGTTGTGCTCGATCCGGACCCGTACCGCCCGCTCCCCGGCGATGACGATGCCCTGCCCGACGCTGCGTGTGCTGGCCAGCGCCAGCTGCAGGAACGTCGAGCTGGCCTTGCTCGTGAGCGCCTGATGCGGTTCCAGGGCCGCGGCGCTGGCATAACGCTCCAGCGCGGCCCGGGAGTCTCCGGTGCGCTTGAGCGAGGCGGCGCTCGTGTTCGCGGCGAAGTCGGCCGCCAGTCGTTTCACGGCCGCGCTGCCGGCGACCTTCAGCGAGCTCTTGTCGGCCAGCTTGATCGCATCCGCCTTGCTCGACTCGGCCAGCGCCTGGGCCGCGACGTAGCGCCCGAGCTGCCGGGCGGCCAGCCGGGTCGGCCGCCGGCTCAGGATGACCGGCAGCGGCGCCAGCTCGACGACGTTGGCGGTCACCGTCGCGTCGTAGGCCGACACGACCAGGATCCCGGTCTGTTGGTCGCCGACGTAGAGGTGGTTGCCGCTGAGGTGCACGCCGGCCGGCTGGAGGCCGTCGTCGCTCGGGGCGACGTAGATCCCCGACTGCGCCCGGTCGGTGCTGTCCGGGCATGAGATCTCGCAGTCGACGACGCGGGTGCCGTCGCCGCCGAGGAAGCTGAGCCCGCCCAGCAGGTGCTTCTCGTTGCTGGCCGGCTGACCGGCCTCGACCCGCAGCCGGGTGACCTCGATGTCGTCGCACCGGGTGGCGATGAGGGCGGCCTCGTGGCCGCCGATGCTGAGCACCGTCGACGGGCCGACGCCGGTGACGACGATCCGCCGCTTGTCGGTGAGGGTGAGCGGCGCCGGCAGCAGGTAGGTGCCGGCGGCCAGGCAGAGCTCCCCACCGCTGGCGGGCAGCGCGTCCAAGCCGGCCTGCAGGTCGTCGCCGGGGAAGCAGGTGACGGTGCAGGTGCTGCGCACCTCGGTGAGCGGCAGGAACGTGGGGCGGCAGTCGGTGAGCACCACCGCCTGGCTCAGGTCGACGACGGCCAGCGGAGTGAGCGCGTGCAGGATGCCGTCCGGTGGGGCCGCGGTGAGCGTCTCGACGGCGTCGGCGGCACTGCCGCGTACCCGCGCGCCCCACCAGTCGCCGACCTCGTAGTTGCCCGGGTTCGCGGTGAAGGCGATACCGACGTCGGCCCCGGCCAGCGTCGCGGAGACGGCCGCCGAGGCGCCGACCTGCTGGCCGTCCCAGCGACGCAGGCAGGTGCCCGGCGGGTTGCCGGCCAACGAACTGGCGGCGGACAGGGTGACCAGGTCACCGCCGGCCTGCGGGGTCACGGCGGTGATCGAGAACAGCGGGCCGTGATCACGGCGGTCCTCGCGGCGGGCCAGCGAGCTGACCTCGACCAGATCGCCCGGCGCGAACAGCACCGACGGCGACGGGACCAGCGTGACCGCGGTGCCCGCGACCTGGGCGGCCACCGCGTCGCCGCCGTCGGCGTAGCTCCACGCGAAGCGCGCGGTCGTCTCGGTGCCGCCGTCGATCACCTCGATACGCAGCAAGCCATCGGGCAGCCGGCTGCGCGGGTCGTCCGGCGGGGCGCACGGATCGGCGTTCGCCGGCGGGGCGGTGCGCACGACATCGAGCCGTCCGGTGCTCTGCGGCGCCGGCAGCCCGAGCGCGCTGCAGGCGTTGGTCCGAGCCGGGATCGCGCGCACCCGCCAGCCCACCCGGGTGCGCGTCGTGGTGTCGACGCCGTCCAGCGCCGGGTCCAGCAGCTCGGCGTCCTCGGCCGCCTGCACCTCCTCGACGAACGCGTCCAGGTACAGCTGGGCCAGACCGCCGGAGGGCAGCGGATCGATCTCCGGCTGATCGGTGTAGGCCAGCGGCGCCGGGTTGCGGGCCAGCAGGCCGCCGATCCACATCGTGCCCGCCCCGATGGTCAGGACGCCGCCGACGTAGGAGAGGGCGAAGGCGGTGCTACCGACGGGAACCCCCGCCGGGCCGATGGCGTCGAGCGTGAGCTGGCGCTCGTCGCGGGCCGGGCCGTCCAGGTTGAGGTTCCAGTCGGTGTCCAGCAGGACCCGGCCCTGTTGCATGCGTGCCGCCGTCCACCGATCCGTCGCGCGCAGCGGCACGCTGGTGAAATCTCCGGTCATGTCATTCCTCCGGGTGGGCGACGGTCAGGTGCGGGTGCACGGCCAGCGGGGTCATCTCGGGCAGCCGCTGGGACAGCCGCAGCGCCAGGGGGCCGCGCCGCGCGTGGTGGTAGGCGCCGATCTCGCCGCCGTCGCTGGCGGCGGTCAGCAGCGCGGGCGCCGGGTGGACGGACGGCGCGTCGATGACGGGCGCGTAGTAGCCGACCGAGTCGAAGCCGACGGAGCCGAAGCGCGGCAGCGGTCCGGACAGGCAGTGGTAGCCCGGCGGGTGGGCCTGCGGATCGTCGGCCGGGCCGAGGTGGCAGAACCGCACGCAGCCGGTCGAGGTGAGCGTGGTGCGCAGGCCGGCGGTGAACAGGCAGTCGGTGACCCAGACCTCGTCGGCACCGACCGGGCCGACGAAGCTGACCCCGGTGGCGACCAGGTCGGGCGGGAAGCGATCGGCGGCCGCCAGCGCCGAGCGGGTCAGCTCGCCGCCGGGATCGCCACCGCACGGCATGAGCGCGGCTCCCGTCCCGTCGACCAGGCAGTCGGTGAGCGTGATCGGGGATGCCGACAGGTCCGCGCGGATCGGGCCGAGCAGGCACCGCGTCGCCGAGAGCCGGACGGTCCAGGCCGACGGGTCCACCGTGACGCCCTGCCCGCTCGTCGCGTCCTGGGCCAGGCCGACCAGGTCGACGGCGACCAGCGAGGGACCGATCCTCACCGTGCCGTCGAGGAAGAACCCGGACAGCTCGAGTTCGACGCCGGCCAGATCGATCGACAGATCACCCACGACGGCCGGGGTGATGCCGACGGGGGCGAGGATGCGCCAGCGGGTCAGGGTGGGCGCGCCGGTGATCGGGCCGG
Organism: Jatrophihabitantaceae bacterium; assembly: GCA_036833255.1. GTDB lineage: Bacteria > Actinomycetota > Actinomycetes > Mycobacteriales > Jatrophihabitantaceae > QHCC01. The sequence continues at coordinate 28,066 of DAITQD010000001.1, read as the reverse complement.
GCGCCGCGAGCCGGTCGCCGGTGAGCAGCCGGATCTCCACCTGGGGCACGCCGTCCGCGCTGGTGGACGTCGCCGCGCCCATCGCGGCGGCGACGGCCGCAGCCAGCGTCGGCACGACGGTCTGACCGGCCGGGTGCGGCCCGCCCGACGGGTCGACGACGATCACGACGCCGACGTCCTCCCGGGGCTGGGCGGTCGAGGCCAGCGGGCCCAGGGCGCCCGGGACGGCCCGGTAGAACGTGCTGCGGAGCACCCCGGTGACGTCGGCGGCGGGCAGCAGCACGCCCCGGGCCGGGTCGAGCAGCACCTGGCCGGCCGCGGGCACCAGCGGCGTGCCCGGTGGCAGCGAGGTCAGCCCGATCGAACTCCACGGGACCGGGACACCGTCCTCGGTGATCTCGACCAGAGCCGGGCCGCCGTCGATCGTCGCGGCCAGCTGATGGGTCGGGGCCAGCATCCACACCGGGCCGTAACTGACCGGACCCAGCGCCTCGATCATCCGCCAGCTCGCGCGGACCGGCAGCTGACCGGCCGGGCGGGGCGGGCGGGGCTGCGGCGGCACGCCGGGCGGCAGTTCGTCCTCGGCGTCGCTGGCGATGACCAGCGGACGCGGGGCGAGATACAGCGGCGCGCTGACGGCCAGCGGGTGCAGGGCCTGCCGGCCGTCGGCCAGCGCGACCGTCTCGACCTGGTCGTAGCGCAGCACCTGCCACGGGAAGACCGCGCTCGTCGCGGCCGCCGGATGGTAGGAGCCGCCCGGCGTGACGCTGCGGCGGGCCGGGTCGAGGCCGGTGCCGGCCAGCAGGTGCTCCCCCGCACGCAGGTTGAGCGACGCGGTGCGCCGGACCGGATGACGCAGCTGCTGGCACCACAGGGTGGTGCGCCAGCCCTCGCGGGCCTGGCTGGCCCAGCCGGTGACGATCTCGGCGAAGTCCTCCAGCGCGGCCGGCGTGCCCTTGCGGCGCCGCAGCGCGGTGGCATAGGCGATCTCGCGCCGGCCGGCATCCGGGGGCAGGCCGAGTAGCGCGCCGAGGTAGGGCAGGGCCCAGTCGGCCGCGCTGTCGGGGAAGGCGTCGTCGAGGATCGAGTCGACATCGGCCGCGAGCAGCAACCACTGCTGCTCCAGCGCGCCCAGCAGCGCCAGCGCGGCCGGGGTGTCGCCCTCGGGCGGCCAGACCGACAGCACGGCCGGCGGCAGCAGGCGCACGAACCGCTGCGAGGGCACGGTGCTCATGGCGCGGTCACCGTCGCGCTTCCGACGCTGAGCAGTTCGTAGCGGGCCGCCAGTGTGCGGCCGATCAGGGCGTCGCCGGCCGAGGCCGCGGTGACCGCACCGGCCACGGTGAGCGTCGCGATCCCGACGACGCCGAGCACCGGCTGCGCGACCCTGACGATGTCACTGGCGTCCATCGGCAGGCCGAGCTCGCGCGGCCGCGGCGCCAGCGGGCCGAGCGGATCGGTGAGCGCCGCCACCACCGCGGCACAGACGACGCCGGGCTCGCGGCGGGGATCCACCGCGACCGAGGCGGTGACGAGCAGCGGCGTGCTGAGCCCGGCGCACACGCACATCGGCACGGTGGTGTCGCGCCGCGCGTCCAGGTAGCCGGCCAGCGAGATCAGCTCGGTGGCGACGGGGGCCCGCACGCCGCCGGCCGACAGGCGCAGGGCCGCGACGTGCAGGCCGGTGCCGCCGCACGGGCAGCCGGGCGGCCCGGCGCCCCGCCACGACGCGGTGTGACTCGTGCCGGGGACCGTCAGAGCCAGGTCCGCCAGATCGTCGAGCGACACGGCCCGGTCGAAGGCGCGGATGCTGGCCGCTGCCGCGCGCCGCATGCGCAGCGGGTCCTCCTGATCGGCCGCGCCCGTCGTCAGCGCGACGCCCTGCATGGTGCGGACGCCGGGCACGCTGCCCAGCACCGTGTTGATCAGCGCGCCGTCCAGCTCACCCTCCAGCCCGCCACCGGTCCGCCAGCTACCGGTGACCGCACCGCGAGGCAGCGCGCCGTGGACGCCGTCGCCGAAGCTGAGCACCAGCCGCCCGTCGGCGGCCAGCTTGCTCGCGTACACCGGCTCGTTGGCGCCGCGGCCGTACAGGCTGGGCACCTCGTCGAAGCGCTGGCCGTCGACCCGCACCACCAGGCTGTCGGTCACCTGCCCGGTGGCGTCGACGTCGCCGGTGACCGGGCCCGGGACGATCGTGGTCCCGGCGCTCAACGTCAGCGGTGAGGTGCTCGTCGTGCCGTGCTGGATCGGCACCAGGTTGGCCGTGGCCGGGGCCGCGGTAGCCGCGCCGGCGAAGCCGGACGTCACTGCCAGCAGCATGCCGCCGGCGTCGCTGGGCGTGTCGTCCGCGGCGATCGAGCAGTTGGCCAGCTCCCAGCCCGCGGTCGTCCGCACGCTCACGCGCGCGGGCACCACGCTCGGACGGGGATGGACGCGGAGCCGGTTCTGGCCCGCGAGCAGCGTCGGCAGCTCGTAGTGCTGGGCGACGACGCCCGCGTCGACCAGGGTGATCGTGATGTCGCTGGCCTGCAGGCCCGGTGGGAGCGGGTCGTGCAGCGTGATGCTGCCGACGCGATGCCTGGTGCCCGGCGCGACCGACCAGTCGACCGAATCCACCGAGTCGATCGTGGTCACCAGCGCGCCGTTCCCGTTGGCGACGATGACGCCCAGGCCGGGGCTGGCCGCACCGGCATCGACCACCAGCAGCCGGCTGGCGCTGACGGCGGCCGGCTCGCTCGCGTCGTAGGGCGCGGGCACCGTCTTCGCGACGCCCGCGTCGATGAAGGAGATCTTGTCGATGCGCCGGGCCAGCTCGAGGCTCGCGCGCACCCGGTAGGCGGCGTAGGTGGTGCCGGGCGCCGAGGGCAGCATCGGGCCCAGCGGGCGGTCCATCGTGATCAGGAAGGCGCCGAGATCATCCGCGCGCTTGCGCACCGTCGCAGTCCCGACGACCGAGCGGGTCGCCGTGCCGCCTACGTACTGCGCGAAGATCCAGATCAGCCAGCTCCACCAGTCCGCCGGTGGCGGGGTGTAGACGGCCGGCCGTTCGGCCACGAACAGCACCCGGTCCGGCGGGGCGAAGCCGGGGTCGGCCAGGAAGCGCAGGGCCGATCCGGGCGGCACCTGAGGCACGGGCACCCCGGTGACCACGAGTTCGGCCCAGTCCGCGCGCAGCGCGGTGGTGGTCGCGACCTCGTAGGTCTGCGCGGCGCGGGTGGCCGTGCCCGGTGCCTGCACCCGAGTGCCGGCCGGGACGCTCGGGCTGGTCCCCGTGTCGGTGGTGCACCGCACCCAGCCGTGGGCCGCGGCGCGCTGGGCCGGGTGGTAGCCGAGCAGGTCGGCGGTGCGCCGCAGGTCCGTCCAGTCCTGGGCCGTGCCGAGATAGCGCTCGCCGGCCGCGAGCTCGGTGTAGGCGGCGACCGAGTCGGCCACCCGCGACCACAGCTCGGCAACGGTGAGCACGGTCGGGTCGCCGGCCACGTCCAGCCGCCCGCCCAGCGGCGAGCCGTCCGGCTCCGGCGTCTCGGCCAGAGCGGCCAGCAGCGCGTCCCGGAACGCGGTCCGGTCGGCCAACCGCCGTCGCAGCCGGGTCAGGCCGGGTCCGGGCGGCGGCAGCGGCACCAGGTCGCGCGGTTCCGGAGAGGTGTAGCTCATCGGCCCCCCTCGATGGACAGCTCGATGCGGCCCCGGTCGGGCGCGGCCCGGTCGTCGTCACAGACGGCGATCTCGGTCGGGCTCATCGTCAGCACCTCGTGCCGCATCCCGGCCGGCTCGGACAGCCGCCGCGCCTCGGTGACCCGCACCGCGTCGACGCCCGGGACAGCCGCGACTGCGGCCACGACCGTCGACAGGTACAGCGACGTGCCCAGCGGGTGGGTGGCCGGTGCGAACACCGCCGTCGCCCGTCCGGGGCGCAGCCCACCGAGGATCGTCACCCGGGCCAGCGCCGAGTCGGTGCCCGGCGTGAGGCAGACCGTCAGCGCGAGGAAGATCCCGATCGGCGTCGCCGGCTGGGTGACGACCTCGGTGCCGGCCATCCGGACGGCGTCCAGGACCGACTGCAAGGCCGCGTCCTGGTCCGGGTCGTCGGTGCCGCTGGAGGATTCGCAGCTGACCAGCCCCACCGGCCACGACCCCGACCACGAGCGGCGCGCGGACGCGGCGAGCACCGCCGGCACCTGCAGCGCGAACGGCGGCAGGTCGCTGATCAACACGGCGCGGCGCAACACGGCCGCATAGGCCTGCGGCGCGTCCCGCCGCACCGAGTCGAGCGGCGTCGCGGCCTGCCCGCCCACGCCCGGCGTGATGTTGCGCGCGGTGACCCCGTCGCCCGCCGCCAGCCAGGTGCACGGCTGCCCGGGCGAGCCGGTGGTCCGCACCAGCCGGGTCAGACTGTTGGCCGCGATGTTGCCCTCGGGGCCGGCGCCGATCTGGTAGCGCGCGGCCACGACGGACTGCACCGGCGGCGCCTGCCCGACCGCACCGGTGGCGAAGCGCAGCCGGGGCGGATCGTCGTCGTCGTGATCGACGACGACGCTGAAGCCGTCGCTGGGCGCGCGCAGCAGGCTGGTCACTCGTGGCGCACCGACGGAGACGCCGCTGGGCAGCACGATGGCGGTGTCCAGTTGCCAGGGCGCTCCCCCGGGCCGGGCCGACAGGCCGAGCGTCGCGGCTCGGGTCAGCCAGTAGTCGGTGACGGCGACCTCGGCCGGGTCGGGCGCAGAACTCGTGAGCGGCTCGAAGGGCGTCACCGCCGCCGGCCCGTCGACGCACAGGCCGTGGTGCCCCGGGACGAGCGCGAGCCGGGCCACGCCGACTCGCGGGGTACCGCCACTGCTGTCGATGCTCACCGGCACGACCGCGGTCAACGCCTCGTCCTCGCCCCAGAACACGCGCACGAGCGGCAGGCCGGGCGAGAGCGGATCGGTGATCTCGACGGCATGGGTGACCTGGACGACCTGGGCCGGGTGGCTGTCCAGCGGCGCGCGGAGCTGCGACGGCGCGGGGGCCGGCGGCCAGTCCAGCAGGCGGTGGGCCCACTGCGCGTGCTGGCCGGCCGGGCCCGGTGCGACGACCTCGAAGCCGAGCCGGCCGCCGACCGGGAGCCAGTCGGCCAGGGCCACGCCGTCGGCGGCGGTCGGTCGCACCAGCACCGCGCTCGTGGCTCCCGTCGGCAGCGCCGCGTCAGCCTCGGTCCAGCCGTACAGCGCGACTTCGGCGTGCGTGGCCCGGACTGTGACCGGCGCGGCCAGCTCCAGGGTGACGTTGTTCGCGGCGGGGTCGGTGTCGGGATCGGCGACGGAGTCGGTGGCCGTGTCGCCGGGCAGCACGACGAAACTGGCGTCGACCGGGCCTGCACCCGGATGGGCCACCTGGACCTGCACGACGCTGGCCGCGCTGATGGCCGGCGGCACGGGAAAGTCGACCAGCCGGGCGTGCCGGGTCACGGTCGCCCGGCGCCGAGCCGTGCCCAGCCAGGCCTCGGTCGACACCCGGTCCAGGCGGTAGTTGAGCACGTCGCCCAGCTGGGCCATCACCTCGAGGAGGGTGACCGTGAGGTCGGCCGCGGACGTCTCGGCGCTCGGGTCCAGCGTGGCCAGGACGTCGAGCAGCATCGCCCGCAGGCCGGTGTAGTCGCGCGCCAGCGTGTCGTAGTCCGGCGGCGTCAGCGGCGGGATCGCCGGTGGGACGAGCACGCAGTCCGGCGCGTCCCCGCACTCCGGACGCAACCGCACCGGCAGGTAGGCGCGCAGGGGATCGAGCTCGATGCCCAGCGCGGCCAGGCCGACCGGGTCGATGCCCAGGCGGTACGGGGCGCGGCCGGGGAGCGCGCCGGATGGGGTGGTGACCACGAGATCGACGTGGGACGGCACGGGGTTGCCGTCAGGGTCGAGGCCCGCGGCGACGATCGTCGCCGCGGTGGTGAGCTGCGCGAGTGGCAGTCCCGGCGCGCCGGTGAGTGACCACAGGGTGGGATCGACCAGCCCGGCCGGCGGATCACCGTAGAGCCACACCGACAGCGTGCGGGTGAGCCCGTCGTAGACCACGCTGCCGGCCCGCAGTCCGATGACCGTCGACGGTGCGGCGAACAGGGCCTGGGGTCGCAGCACCGCGCTGGCCACCGGTTGTTCCGGCAGCGTGTACGCGTCGAACGGCCCGGTCACAGCGCCGCCGCCGGCAGGGTGAGGGTGACGGTCCGGGTGTCGCCGGCCGGCTTGGGCCGGTAGACGATGGTGGCCGACAGCGTCGAGTCCGCCGCCTCCACGCTTACGTCGATGACGTCGAGCCGGTCACCCAGCGCGTCGTTGAGGCTGCCGCGGGCGCGGGCGCTGACGGTGCCGGCCAGCGCGGGCGACACCGGCTCGAACAGCGTCGAGGCCCCCAGCCCGGCGCCGAAGCCGGAGCGGTGCAGCCGCTCGTTGGGGCCGGTCAGGACCACCAGCCGCACCAGGTCGTCGAGGTGTTCCAAGGGCGTGCCGGTGGCCAACCGGTGCGAGCCGCCGAGTGACCACGGCTCGCGCGGAAAGCGACGCCCGCTGCTCATGCGGAGTTCCCGCGGAAGTGCGGAGCGCTCTCTGCGCAGCAGTTTCGTGGGGTGCGGTTCATGCGGCCTGCACCCGGCTCTGACAGCTGGTGATCTGCACCGCTCCCTGGGGGGCGGAGGCGGCGTTGAGGCAGAGTCCGAGGCTGGTGTCCAGCAGCACCTCGCTGTTCTCGATCTTCAACCGGGTGCTCGTGAGCAGCCACTCGATGTCCGTGCACGGGCTGGGTGAACCGCTGACGTTGAACGGGCAGCCGCTGATCACCGCGTTGTCGTCGAGCAGCAGCACAAGCGACGACTCGACCTCGACGGAGTCCTGCGAGGCGCTGAAGGTGATCGATCCGCCGTGCGGGCAGGTCGCCACCGTCGCCTCGGTGAGCACGTAGCCGAGCACCTCAGCTCACCACCAGGGCGCCGTTGTTGATGTCCACCTGGTTGCCCTGCATGGCGATCGTCGCGCCCTGGTTGTTGTCGATGCTCACGCCGCTGTCATCGAGCGTGATCACCGGACCGGCCGAACAGGTGATCGTCAGCGCGCCGGCGTCGTCGGACAGCTCCAGCCGATGACCGCCGGGCGTGAGCACGATCAGGGTGTTCGGTCCGGCGCCCTCGACCGAGGCCCCGCCGGAGTAGTTCGCACCGGACCAGACCGGGGCGCCGGTGAGATCCCCGCGCGGCCACTGCACCATCACCGCGGCGCCGACGGGCGGCACGACCGCGAACCCGCAGCCGTCCCCGGCGTAGGGCAGCGCCGGCAGGCACCAACCGCCGGCCCCGTCGAGAACCTCGGGAACCGAGACCTTGATCCGGCACTTGTGCTCGGGGTCGTCGTTGTCGACGACCGTGCCCTGGAACAGCCCGACGAACTGGGTGGCCGAGCCGATGACACCGGTCATAGGGCTGCTCCCAGCGTCGCTCCGACGGCGGCCGCCAACGACGCCGCCGGCGAGCCGCCGCCGCCCGGGCCGAGGGCGTTTCGGGTCAGGGCCAGCGCCTGGGTATGACCGGCCTGGGTGATCTGGTGGGTGACCGAGCGCACCAGCCACAGCCCGTCCAGCACGGTGCCCAGCCCGCGCACCGTGATGGTCCGGCGGGCCCGCACCAGCGGCATGTCCGGCGCCGAGAGCGTGGCGTTGAGGCTGGCCGTGAACGCACTGCGCTCGGCCATCGCGGTCGCGGATGTCTGGGCGCTGACGATGGCGACGTCGCCGGCGATGTTGGTCCGGGCCAGCGTCGCCCCGCCGAGGGACACCTCGGCCATCGCGTGGCCGGTGCCGGGGTCGCTGGCCGAGTCGACCTGCGTCGTGCCGGTGATCGACCGGGTCACGTGGACTTCCTTGCTGGCCAGCAGCTGCACCGATGCGGTGGCCGTCCCGCCCAGCGTCCCGTAGCCCAGCTCGATGGTCGTCTGCGCGGGCGCTTTCGGCTCCACCTTCGCGAAGACGCCGGTCGCCGTGCCGTTCGCCGACTCGATCCGCACGTCGAAGCCGTTGCGGTCGGCCAGCGACTGGAGAAACGCCCAGTCGGTGCCGGTCTGCTGGGGCGAGTACACGCCCGAATCGGTGCCGGTCGGGGTGTCACCGACCAGGTAGGCCAGCCCGTAGCGCGCGAACAGCGTGCTGGCGATCGCCGAGTCCGTCGTGTCCTGCCACAGCTGGCGCACGTCGCGGCGGTCCATCTCGACGCTGCGGTCCAGGCCCTCGATCGTCAGCGTCGACAGGCCACCGGCGACGAGGTGCCAGCTGGCGCTGACGCTGCGGGCGTCGATGGAGTAGCTCCCGCGGTCGCGTTGGATGCTCACGGTGAACGGCTGGGCCGCGCCGACCAGGCCGTCGAGCGGGCTGGTCCACCCGCTGCGATTGTCGGTCACCATCGCGATCACGATGGACACCTTGTCCTGGCTGCCGAGCGCCTCCTCCACGTGCACCGACTGCACGCGGAACAGCTCGTCGGCCGACAGCGGCCGGCCCTGGACGGTGACGACGGTGCGGGTGTCAGGCATTGGGCACCTCGAGGATCGTGCCCGGCGTCTCCAGCGCGAACGCGTCGGCCGGCGGGTTGGCATCGGCGATCGACCACCAGCGCGTGCTGTCGGCCAGCGCCGCCGCGGCCAGCAGGTCGAGCCGATCGCCCTCGTGCACCTGGTACAGCACGGCCGGCGGCGGGGCGACGCTGACGCGAGGCGTCGACATCGGCCGGCTCGTGCCGTCGTCCTGCGGCACGGCCAGCTGCGCCTGAGCGTCATAGCGGCCGGTCACGACATCACCTCGACGCCCTGTGCGACCCCGACGACCGCGAGCGCGCTGCGGGCGGCCTGGTAGGCGTTCGCGAGCACCCGGGCCAGGACCAGGTCGGCGGCCAGATCGGTGTCCCGCAGCACGACCAGCGACAGGTCCACCGTGGCCTGGACAGGCTGCAACAACTCGTCGAACCCGGTCTCGTGCGCGGAGTAGGACTCGATGCGGACGGGCACGATCCGCTCGGGGCTCCAGGCCAGCACGACCAGCGGCAACGAGGGTGCGGGCACGGGCGCCACCGCTCCCCCGAGGCTCGCGCCGCCCAGGCTGACGGCGGCCGTGACCGCTCCCACCAGCGCGCCGAGCAGGCCCGAGCGGCCGGCGGGCTCCATCATCGCCTCCAGGGTGGCCAGCAACGGCCCGACACCCATGGCCCGCGTCAGGGCCTTGTCCGGCGCCCCGAGCGCATCCAGTTCGATTTTTAGCGTATACGTCTCGGTGGGCGCTGCCCCGACCCGCAAGCCGGGACCGCCCGGCTGCCCCGGCACCACTCGCAGCACGCGCGTGACCTCGGCCGGGTTGTACTGGAACGGCACCATCGTCGGCACCAACCCCGCCGTCGGGTCCGAGAACGACAACAGCATTCCGCGCGCGATCATCGGCCCTCACCACCCGCGGGTCGGGCGGCGGCCGCGACGGCCCGGGCGACATCGGCCTCCGGGCCGGGGGCCCAGGCCCGCCCGGCGAGCGCTGCCTCGATGGCCGGCCGGAGCAGGCCCACCGACGGCAGCGCGTCGACGTATACCTCGAGATCGGGCTGCTCGGTCATCGCTGGGCTCCCCGGGCGGTCGGTGGACGCTTCTGCTTCTCCAGCTCGCGGCCGACGGCGGCGGCGAGGTGGGCCTCGGTGACCCCGCCGCCCTGGTCGATCGCCAGCACGCACGCGGCGTGGGCCGCCGACCGGATCGCCGCACCCGACAGCTCCTCGCGGGCCGGGCGATCGGTGTCCACCCCGTCGGCCAGCCGGGCCGATGGCAGCAGCCGGCGCCACAACTGTTCGCGCTGCGCGTGGTCGGGCAGGTCGAAGCGGACCGAGATCCGGATGCGCCGGGCGAAGGCCTCGTCCAGCGCGGCTGGCCGGTTGCTGGTCAGCACCACCACGCCCGAATGCAGTTCGATCCGCTGCAGGAGGTGATCGATCTCCAGATTGGCGTAGCGGTCGCGCGCATCGGCCACCTCGCCGCGCTTGCCGAACAGGCCGTCGGCCTCGTCGAACAGCAGGACGGCACCGGCCTGGGCCGCCTCGGTGAGCACGGCGTCCAGGTTGCGCTGCGTCTCGCCCAGCCACTTGCTGACGACGCGGGCCAGGTCGACCACCCACAGGTCGCGGTCCAGCTCGGCGGCGACCGCTTCGGCGGCCGCGGTCTTGCCGGTGCCGGATGCCCCGTGGAACAAGGCGATCACGGCCTGGCCGCGCACGCCGGTGAGGCCGAGCTCCGCCCCGGCCGCGGTCGAGTAGCGGGCGTGGGCGAGCAGCTCACTCAGCCCGCTTCGCGTGTAGTCACTCAGCACCAGCTCGTCGAGGCGCACCGCGGGGGGCAGCCGTCGCGCGAATCCGGCCAGGTCGTGGCGGGGATGGGCCCGCAGGGTTGCGCCTACGTCGCGGACGGTGGCCACGCGACCCTCGGCCCGGGCGGCCGTCGCGGCGGTGTCGAGGATGACCTCGATGCTCGACTCGGACAGCGGCAGGCGTCCGGCCAGCTCGACGATCTCGCTCCCGGTTGCGCGAATTGCCCGACCCCGTAAGGCTTTTCGCCAATAGCGTCGAGCCTCCTCGAGTGTGGGCGGGACGACATCGAGGACATGCCAGCCGGGATTTGCGGCGGTCTGCGGTCCGGCCACCGCCAGCACCGCGCCGGCCGGCAGGGTGACCCCGACGGCCAGGGCGACGGCGGGCAGTTCGATCCCGGCCTGGAGCAGGGTGCGCGCGAGAGCGGTGCTCTTAGGCTCGGGGGCCACCGGCAGCCCCAGCCGGGCCGCGACCGCGTCGAGCACGAGCGGGAGGTCGACCGGCAGCGGGCTGCGCACCAGCACGCGGGCGTCGAGGCGGATGAGCGCGACCGCGCGGTCGACTGGACCGGCCAGCCGCGCCGGCAGGCTGCTCTCCGGCGGCGGGTCGGCCCGCGGCCCGGCCAGCAGGGCTGCGGTGCTGGGCGGCAGGCGCAGGGGCGTGGCCGCGTCGGCAACGAGGTCGAGCAGTCCGGAGCCGACCAGGCGATGGTCGGCGGCGATCGCCAGCGGCACCGGGATGCCGAACGGGGCCAGCGACAACGCGAGCAGCCCGAGCGACGCGTACCGGCGCGACGGGTCGTCGTGCAGGCAGCCGAAGGCCACGGCCAGATGCGGGTCGACACCCGCCCACCAGGCTGCGGCGAGCACGGCCTCCTCACCCGGTTGCAGGCCGGCCGCCGCGACCACGGTCGCGAACGTCCCGTCCTCCGGCAACACCAGACGCCAGCCGCTCAGGTGCCCGGGATGGGTGTCGAGCGCGCCGATCGCCGCGACGACGCGGCCGGGCTCGTCCAACTCGGCCTCGCTCCAGGCCCGCTGATAGGTCCGCAGCGCGGTGGCACTGGCGTCGGCCAGCAGGGCGCGCCAGGCCAGCAGCCGCGGGTCGGTCAACCCCGCGCCGATGGCAGGCGCCGGGGTCACCGATCGAGCGGCGGTCACGGGGCCACCGCCAGGTCAGTGGCCGGACCCGATTTCGTCCCGACCCGCAGGCTCACCGGGACGGTCCCGCTGGCCGGCAGCGCGGGCACCACCGCAGTCACCGACGACGGTCCGCTGATGGCATACGGTGCGGCCTGCGCGCCGAAGAACGCCTCGCCCAGCCCGACGACGTGACGGACCGTCAGGGTGGTCGTGGCGCCGGCCTGCAGCGGAGCGCCTGCCGCGACGACGAGCGGAACGACGGTGACCACGGCGTGCCCGCTGCCGGCCGGCAGGCCGTCCGCGAGGTTGGTGATGACCAGTGGCCGCCGCCCCGGGGCCAGCTCGCCGTTGGGCAGGTGGGTCGTGAACCCGCCCGCTCCTGCGATGGCGGCCAGCTGCCACGGGCCGGTGCTGTGGGTGGTGGCCGGGTTGGGCCGCCCGTCGGTCGGGTCGTCCGGATCGCCGGGCAGCCGGCCGAGGGTGACCACGTGCGAGTCGGCCAGCCCGGTGGCGGCGACGGTCAGCGCGTCGTCGAAGGAGACGGTGGTGGGCCGGACGGACGTGACCACGGGGAGGAGGGCCGGCGACACCCCGACCCGCCGCACCTGCACCGGCGGCCCGGCCACGTAGGGGACCTGGGCCGGGACGATCACCAGGCTGATCTGGTAGCCCACGGACACGCGCAGCGCGTGCGAGCCGGAGTTCCACAGCGCGGTGATCGTCTCCAGCGGTACCGCTTCCAGGGTGATCCGCAGCGGTTCGACCAGCCCGTCGAGGGCATCGGTCACGTCGGCCACGGTGCGGGGCGGTCCGGACGCGATCGGCGAGGCCGCCCCGAAGATCCCGTTGTCGTGCAGCGCCGCCATCACCGCCGACAGGCCGGCGTGCACCACGTCGTCCTCGGTGCCGGTGTCGGACAGCTCGCCGGCGTCGGCCGTGAGCAGGTAGTGCAGCGTGAGGGCGAGCGGCGGGCGTCCCCGGCGGGTGGTCCAGCCGGTCTGTGGCGGCTCCATGTTCACCATCGCCGTGGCCGGCGTCACCGCGTACAGGAACCAGTTCAGGCGCGGCCCGGCCACCGGCCGGTCGAGCGGGCCCACGACGACCCCGAGCGGAGTGGCCAGCCCCTTGAGCGCCTCGGTCGTCAGCGCTCGCAGCACCGCGTCCACACCCGAGATCACCGGCGGGCCGAGCGTGAAGACGGTCACCAGCCGCCACCCGGGCGGGCGGCCCGCGCTGCGAGGTGCGCGCGGCAGCCGGCAAAGGGTTCGGCGGCGGCCGCCGGAGCGGCGACGTGGACGGCGATCGAGCCGATGACGACCGGCGGTGCGGCAGGCGCGGCGGGCCTGCCGGTTGGCTGGGATGCCGCGGGCGACTGAGGGCGACCCGCTCGCTCCCCCACTCGTATGAGCGCCTCGCTCCCGCCGCGGCGCTCCGGCCGGTCGGGGGTGAACGAATCCCCAGGACGGGCCGGGGTTTCGGGGCTAGCCGGGCCCGGCCGGGCCTCGGCCACAGCGGTGTCCCGGTGTTCGTTCGGCCCGCCGGTCAGGCTCGGTGGGTGACCCGGCGGCGCCGCGGCGCTCGGGTCGGGCTCGCCCGGTGACTCCGGCCGCCGCGGCCCGGCGGAGCGCCGACCGTCGATCGCCGCTGCCGGCGCCGTGGGCGCGCGGCGGTCGGCATCCGGACGAAGCGGAGCCGGGGCGGCCATGGACGGAGCGGGCGGGGCCGGGGTGTCGAGGGTCGCGGTGGCCCAGCGCGGAGCCCGCGCCGAGACGGCCGGGGCGGCGGCCCGGGCGGCGAGCCGTCCCAGCCCGCTCGGCCCGCCGGATCGGCTCGCGCTGCCCGGCCGGGCTTGGGTGCCCGTACCGACTGGACCGGCTGATCCACTCGACCCCCCGCCGTGGCTGTCGGTCATGAGGTGCGCCCGAGGTGGGCGAGCAACGCAACAACACCACGGAGCGAAGCTCTGAGGCGGTTCGACCGGCTCATGCGGGGCCCCCGCGGAAGTGCGCAGCGCTCTTTGCGGAGCAGTTTCGTGGGGTGTTCACGCGAATTCTCCCGACGCCAGCTCGGCCAGCCGGGCCCGTCGCTCGTCGGGCAGCGCGTCGATCGCGGCCAGCTCCCAGCCGTAGGTGGTCGCGAGCAGGTGCACCTCCCAGTCGACGGTCCGGCGCAACTCGCCGAGCGCGTCGATCACCAGGTTCATCACGTCCACGTCGTCGATCAGTTCGGCGCCGCAGCCGACGCAGAGCGAGTGCAGCGGACCGCTCAGCGAGCCCTCGATCCGGTCCAGGTCGGACGCGGTGCCGCCCGGGCCGGTGCGGCAGCGAGCCATCAGCACGTCCTCGTCACCGTCGGCGGCCAGCACGTCCCGGTAGCTGGGCTCGCGCAACCCGGTACCCGGCCCGCACCAGGCCGAGCGCGGCCAGTGTTCGCCCACGTCGGCCCGACCGAGCGGCAACGTCGTCCATTCCCCGCACCGGGCGCAGCTGACCGTCCGTTCCAGCCGCCGGCCGAGCAGCTGCTCGTGCGCGGCCAGCAGGAGCCGATCGGCCGCCCCGACCGGCAGCTCCGACCCGGACTCGACGCCGAACCAGCGCAGCTCGTCCTCGGATGCGCAGCGGGACAGGACCTCGATGGCCTGTGCGGCGGCCGACGGTGCATCGTCCAGCGCCGCGGCGAGGGCCGCTCGTCCGGAGGCCGCTGCGGGGTGCGCAGACACTGGGTCAGACGCTCTGCTCGGCGGGCTCGGTCACCGACGTGTCGCGTTCCCAGCCCTCGAGTTCCAGCTTCAACGTCTGGATCGCGATGACGGCCGAGGACGCGTCCAGGCCCGGCAGCGCCTGGTATTCCGAGACCCAGCAGCGGAACAGCTTGTAGCTGATCACCTTCTGGCCGGCCTCGTTGAAGACGTCGACGATGAGGTCCTTGCGGAAGTCCTTCAGGGAGATGCCCGGCTGCTCCAGGCTGGCGACCTTATTGGCCCAGTCCTCGAAGGCGGGATCGTGCGTGACGCCGCGTTCCAGCGTGACGGCGTCGTAGGTGGTCAGGCCCGGGCTCTTGCGGTCGTGGCTCGGGTCGCCGCCCACGCGGTGGGTCACCGGGGCCGTCGAGCGCTTGAGCATCGACATCTTCGACAGGCCGGCCACGTACACGCCGTCCCACTTCACCCGGAACATGTGGCTCTTGTACGGGTCGAACCGGGTGGGGTTCACGGTGAACTCGGCCATGTTCAGGCTCCCGCCTGGCTCAGCTGGGTGATGGTGATGACGACGAACTCGGCCGGCTTCAGCGGCGCGAAACCCACGACCACGTTGACGATCCCGTTGTCGATGTCGGTCTGCGGATTGACGCTGGAGTCGCAGATGACGAAGAAGCTGTCGGACTCGGCGTGCTTCTCCGACTGCTGGAAGGCGCCCTGGTGGAACAGGCCGCGCATGAAGCCGCCGACCGCCAGGCGCAGCTGGGCCCACAGTTCGGGGTCGTTGGGTTCGAAGACGGCGAACTGGGTGCCCAGGTACAGGCTGGCCGAGAGGTAGTCGGTGAGCCGGCGTACCGGCACGTACTTCGAATCGCTGGACAGCACGTCGCTGCCGGCCAGGGTGCGGGCGCCCCAGACGACGGTGCCCGCGCCGGGGAAGGTCCGCAGCACGTTGAGCCCCAGCGGGTTCAGCGTCCCCGACACGTCATCGTTGGTCGGCGCGGTGAGGCCGATGATGCCCGCAACTCCCGCGGCCAGCCCCGCCGGCGCCTTCCACACCCCGCGCGCGCCGTCGGTGCGGGCCATGATCCCGGCGACCGCTCCGCAGGCGCCGAAGCCGTTCGCGTCCGAGTCGGCGGTCACCAGCCGGGGCCAGTAGATCGCGCCGTGCGCCCCTTCGGGCCGCAGCAGGTTGGCGGCCGTCTTCAGCTGCGCCGGGTTGAGGCCGGGCTCGGGGTCGACGACGAGGAAGGCGTTCTGCCGGCCCGCGTAGTCCAGCGCCGTCGACAGCGCCGCGGTGTCCGCCGTCGTGACGCCCGGCAGGCACAGGATGTTGAACCGCGGGAAGTCCAGCTGGTCCAGGGCCAGCAGCCCCTCGTCCGCGGTGGCCGAGACGATCTCGGCGGCACCGACCCCGAGCCCGTCGGCCCCCGATGCGAGCCCGGCCGCCGCCGCGACCGCCGGCCGGTAGGCAGCGCTGGCGGCGACCTCGCTACCGCCGCGGGACAGGCCCAGTCCGAGATCGGCCGACGCGTCGTTGAGCCCGATCAGCCCGACCACCACGGCACTGTCCAGGCCGCTGGTCTTGCTGGTCAGCACCAGCTTGCCGCCCGAGATGCTCGCCGCGACCGGCCAGGTGGAACCCACCGCGTTGATCGAGTCACGGACGTTGGTCAGCGTGTGCGAGACCGGTGGGCTCTCGGTCGGGAACAGCACGTAGTCGGTGGCCGGCCCCTGGTCGACCGAGAGACGCACCGCCTTGCCGGTGACGGTGAGGGCACCCGGGGCGATCGCCGCGGTGGAGGTGCCGCTACCCGGAGCCGGGGCCGGAACACCGGAAACCTCAGCCGTGACCAGCGTGCTCGCGTTCAGCACCGACACCACGTAGCGCACATTGCCGGGCGACAGGCTGAGCTCCGACCAGCTCTCGCGCGTGAGCACTGTGGCCGGGGCGCCTCCGACACCGGGTGTCCATTCGGTGAGGATCAGGGTGAACCGGTCGTCCGGACTGTCCACGGCCGGGGCCACCTCGGCGAACACCCCGGTCTGGCCGGACGTCCCACCGCCGGTGCCGTTGGCCCAACCGCCGCGCGAGCGCGCCGTCAGCGTCAGCGTCAGCCCGTTCACCGTGGGCAGGGCCAGCACGGCGGGCGTGGCGCCTGCGCCGAGCGCGCGCACGATGATCGCCTGGCTGCCACCGTTGGCGAAGAACTGCCCAACCGCGTGCCCCATCGGATGCGTTGTGTCCATGACATCGCCGAATGTCCTTATATAGTCCGCGAAACTCGACAGTTGGGTCGGGGTGTCCCCCGGCCCCTTGCGCGCCGCGCCAACAAAGGCGGTGAGCGACGTGGACACCCCGGCAATGACGTGCGAGCCCGAAGGCTGTTCGACGATGTACACCCCGGGGTAGGTGGTCTGCACCGGCATGGTCAGCCTCCAGGTTCTCGGCGACGGGATGTCGTCGAACGAGCGTCAACGAAGCGGCTGCCGGGCAACGAAGCGGCACCCGGGGCGATCCTCGCGGGCCGTCGTCGCCGGCCCATCACGACGGCGTCCGACCGGTGACTCGGCTCGATCCGGCGCCCGTCCCAACGGCGTCCCGGTAGCGTCCCCGGGGCGTCCCGGCTGCAGGCCAGCCGAGGGCAGATGAGTTGGAGCTAGCGGCGCGGAGTGCGAGGGGATCGACGGGCGCGGCTGCCCGGGCGGGCGATCGGACCGCATCCCTCGGCCAGCAGCGCCTGCAGCTGGCGGCTGGGACGCAGCCCGATCTCGATCCACAACAGTTCGCGATAGGCCTTGTAGTGGCGCAGCGCGTCGACCGGATTTCCCTCGGCCAGGTGCGCGGTGATCACCAGCCGCCGGGCGCTCTCCCGCAGCGGATCGATCCCGACGGCGGCCAACCCGATCGTCAGCGCCGCCTGGGGACGATCGACATCCAGCGCCGCCCGGGCCAGCGCCTCGAGCGTGTGCAGGCGGGCCTGGCGCATCGACTCGCGCGAGCCGTCCAGCCAGTCGTCCGACCACGACGGGAGCAGCTCGCCCTGCAGTAGCCGGACGGCATCGGAGTTGGTGCGGATCGGCTGGCGGCCGTTGGCCACGTCGTCGGCCAGCACCATGACCTCGCGCGCATCGACCGTGACGTCCTCGGCCAGCGCGAGCCGGTGCCCGCTGCGCTCGACCAGTCCTTCGGCGACCTCGTTGAGTCGCCAGAGGGTGCGCCGCAGCGAGGCCTGCGCGTCGGTCTCACTGCGGTCGGCCCACAACGTGGTGGCCAGGCTGGGCCGCGTGCGCGGTCGATCGCCCAGGGCCAGGCAGGCCACCAGCCGGGCGCCGCTGTCGGACACCGGGACCTCGTGGCCGTGCATGACGATGCGGAACTGGTCCAGCACCTCGACGCGGGCGAAGGGCGTGCTCTCCCGCTGGATCACCGGTTGTGTGAGCATCGACCCTCCGGGTTGAGGACGACGGCATCGTTGCAACGTCAGCGGAAACGGGAGGCGCGGGTAGCACGGTGCGATGCGGTGCGATGAAGTGCTGTGCGCGTTCTCAGGAACCCTAGTCACGCAGAGTCCACATCGCTAGACCTGCGCTGTGGCGCGTCGCGCTGCGTCATCCTTGCGCGCCGGTCCGGCAGGAGCGGATCATCACGTTGCGACGAGCTTCGGCCCGCTGGGCTGTGCAGTCGTCGGCGTGGGAGGTGGGCACGATGCACGCGGTCGAGACCGAACCGAAGAAGAAGCCGTGCGCGTGCGGCGGGCACGGTGGGTGTTCGTGTGCCGGCGGCTCGAGCGAGATCCACCGGCACGCGCACGGGCCGTGGCAGCCACCGACCGCCTCCGCCGCGGCGGTGCTGGCTCGGCCGGGCCAGCCGCTGCCCTCGGCGCTTCGCAGCCGCTTCGAGCGGTCCTTCGGCCGCGACCTGTCCCACGTGCGCGTGCACACCGACCCGCTCGCGGCCGCCGCGGCCGACCATCTGAACGCCGATGCGTGGACCTCGGGCCACCACATCGTCATGGGGGCCAGGCAGTACGCACCGGGTCAGCCCGGCGGGGCCCGGCTGCTGGCCCACGAGCTGACCCACGTCGTGCAGCAGCGGACGGCGACGCCGCGCACCACCTTCACCGGCGACGACGCAGCGGCCGAAGCCCACGCCGACCAGGTGGCCGCCCGGGTCGTGGCCGGCGCACCGGCCGGACCGGTGCCGGCGGCCGCCCCCGGTATCGCCCGGGCCCCCCGCCGTCGATCCAGCGTCACGAGCGTCGATGTGAACGGGGCGACGAAGAAGATCACCTTCAACGGCCCGCGTCCGCATTCGTGGTCGTTGACCGATTTCGACCTGGACGACGGCAACTACACCGCGACCGTGCACAAGCAGTACTCGCCGGTCTCGAAGCTGATCCTGCAGCTGCAGAACGTCGCGGCCGGGACCCGGTTCCAGTTCAGCTACGCGATCATGGCCAACGAGCCCGACCCGATGAGCATGGTCGCCGAGGGTCAGGTTCTGCCCGTCCACGCCACTGCCGACCCGGCGCGCACCCGCACACCGAATCCCGCCGACGACCAACGGCAGCTCAACTTCAAGGTCGCCGTCATCGGCGAGTACGACTTCCAGGCGGCCACCGGGCATCCGGCCAGCGAGTTGCCGGAAGGGCAGCTGGTGGACGGGTCTGCCTACAGCTTCAGCTCTCCCGGCGCCGGGTCACCCGGCGTGATCGCGCCCGGTGCGGGTATCGGCACCCAGCTGACCAGGTACCCGTTCCCGAACAACACCACCGGAGTGCTGTGGACCGGCGACCACATGGCCGACGTCGCCGTGGTCGACGGGGCGGCGACCGTGCGGGGTTTCCGGGCGCCGTTGGGGCTGCACCTGATGTCCGCGGCCGAACGCAGACTCGGCGTGTTCGGCGGCTCGGCCGGCGATGCGACCTACATCCTGAACTCCGGTACGCCCGGCACCTACGCCTGGGACTACCCCTACCTGTACTCCCCCGGCGCCCGACTGGTGCACCAGGGCTCGGTCAATCAAAGCGTCGCCGAGAGCGGGGCGGCGACGATCGACGCCGCGATCGACAGCTACGACACCATCTACCGCCACAGCCCGCCGCCGCCGGGTAACCCGGCCTACGAGCGGCTGTCGGGCGGCAATCCGAACTATGTCTGCCAGCCCGGCGTGAACTGCATCAACGGTCCCCTGGCCGAGCACACGACCATGCTCGGCGGCCGGTCGATGACCATCAATCCGGATCGCCCGGTCGACATCGCGACCGGCAACGAGGTCAGCACCGGCGAACCGTTCGAGTTCGCGGCCGAAGGTGGGCGTGCCTACAGCGGTCCGGGGTACGCGCGCAACGCCGACACCTGGGCCAGCGCGGTGGAGGATCGCGCCGCCGAAGGCCTGACCTCGACGCCGATCTTCGCCGGCATGGTGGTCCGCGGCGTCCTGCGCGACGGCGGCAAGGTCTTGCTGATCTACGGCATCTACGAGTCGGTCAAGCGCATCTACGAGGCGCCGGGCGAGGAACTGCCGGCCGTCGTCTTCCAGGAGGGAAGCACCTGGCTCGGTGGCTGGGTGGGCTCGACGTTGACCGCGGCTGCCGCCGGCGCGGTCGTCTGCTCCGAGACCGGTCCGGGCGCGGTGATCTGCTCGGCGGCGTTCGGCATCGTCGGCGGGATCGCCGGGGCGATCTTCGGACGGAACGTGTCGCAGGAGGTCATCGACAGCCTGGCCGGGGTCGGCGACCTGCTGCGCAACCCGGTGGAACTGGCCAACACCGCGACATTGATGTTCGGCACGCCGGCGGAGAAGCGGATCATGTGGCAATGGCAGCGCGAGGAGCGCGAGGCCAACGGTCAGGACCCGGACGACTTCTAGGCCGGGGCCGCGTCGTAGCCGGCGCAGCTGCGCACCGGAAGCTGCGGGTACTTCGGGAATCGGTGATCGGTGCCGGCCAACCCGCAGCGCAGGTAGGTCGTGTCCCGACGGGTCGGGCGAACGATCGCGTGGACGCAGCGATCGCACAGCCCGGCCGCGAACGCCGGCGGAGGCAGCTGCTCGTCCACGGGGTCATCATGCCCGGCGGATCCGTCGGGCAGAGAAGGGGCCTCGATGAATAGTGATGCAAACTAAGTAATTGACGGTCCCGAGAAGTGCCCGGACTGGCCGTGTCAACCTGAACTTGCCCCACTGTGTCGTTGCGAAATGGCCTGTGGGGCTCAAAAACCTCGGCCCGCGCCGCGGCCCCGGTCATCCAGGCGACAACTGTTGATAGCAGCCGGTATTTGGCGGGACTGGGCCAGTGCCGCAAACGCCGAGACCTCATAGGCGCAGCGTGACCTGCCCACGGTTTTCCGGACAGTTTCGGTGTGGTGATCATGCCGCGTTCTGAGCGGACGCCTGCCGCACAGCGGCCCAGTCCTGCCTGCCCTCGCCGCCGATCTCGTGGGCTACGAAGGCACCAAGGGGTCGTTGCATTTTGCCGTCGACCGGCCACTTCCGGCCGCCTTGGTGAACAAGCTCGTCACGACCGGCCTACGGGAGCTTGGCCTCTAGATCCGTGATGCACGGCCTCCACGCGATCCGGGCGGTACGTGCGGGTCGCGAAGCGTCCGCGCAGCCGGTCTTGGGGCCGGTGCGTTGACCGGCCATCGGCTGCTCTACTCGAGCGGACGCCGGGCGATGCTGGTGTGGGTGCGACCGAGTAGCCACGCCCCGGCAACGGCCACGGCTGGCAGCGCGAGGATCAGAAGTGCCAAGTCGCCGTAGGGCGGCCTGTTGAGGTAGCTGATGTCATGCCAGTGCCACGCGATCAGTGCGAGGTAGGCCGCGGCGGTCCCGAGGATTCCGCCCAGCAGCGCCAGCGCTCCGGCGGACGCCGCGTTCAGGGTGCGGCGGGTGGCGCTGCTTGCGCCGACCGCGGCAAGTGTGCGCAGGTCTCCTGCGGTCTCGCTGCGGATAAGTCCGACGGTCATGGCCAGGACGCCAAGTGCCACGAGCATGCCTGCCAGCGTCGAGTAATCGCGGAGGTGTTGCAGGGTGCCGTCCGGGCCAGTCCGGGCCTCGATGGTGATCCCGGCCGCGGCGGCGCGATGTTGTGCGTCGGTGGCCTGCGCCGAGGTGATCGGCTGGTTGGCCTGGACTAGCCAGCCGACCGGTTCGGCCGTGTACCCGTCGGCGTTCATGGCCTTCGGGGTGATCAGCGTGTTGGGTGCCGAGGTGTAGTTCGGCAGCTGTGCGGACACTTGCACCACGACGGGCTGGAAGTCTCCCTTGAACCCGGTACCGAGTTCGATGCCGCCCAGGTCGCGGCGCGCGCTGAGGATGTCGCTGCCCGCAGCGATGCCACCGGTCGGGATCCGGTAAAGGTCGAGCACGGCGGGGGTCGCGACGTAGGGGGTCGTAACTTGGTTCCATCCCTGGCCGCGTCCCTGCACGCTGATTGGGTGGACCAAGGTCCCCTCCGCGGCGTCAAGTGGCGCGCCGGCGGGCACGGGCGAGTTCAGGTCGATGGCGCTGTCCAGTTCGACGACGATGCTGCTGCTGAGGGCCTGGGCGATCGCGTCGGCTGTCGTCCGGGCCTGGGCGACCACCGCCGCGTTGGGCACCGCGGGTGTTGTCGTACCTGCTCCGGCCGGGGCGACACTGAGCCCTGGGCCGCCTTGGTTGTTGGTGTTGGCCAGCCAGACGATGAGCTGGTTGGCGGGCAGGTTTCCGCCGGTGAGGGTGTGGTCGTGGGCCTGCTGCGCGGCCGCGGTCACCGCGATCGTGGCGGCGATGCCGACGGCGAGGCTGGCCGCGGCCAGCGCGGCGCCGGAGCGGGCCTGGTACCGAGCCAGGTCCCTCAGGGCCAGGCGAACCGCAACTGGGGCGCGGCCGGCGAGGGTGGCCAGTGCCCGGATTCCGAGTGGGGCCAGCAGAAGCATGCCCGCCGTGATCGCCAGGATGCCGGCCACGATCAGCACCGTGTGCACCGTGTGGGCCAGGATCAGCCCGACGAAACCCGCCGCCGCCAGTACTGTGCCGAGCAGCGCGAAGCGGTGTGCCGGCTGTGGCGGAGCGGGTCGACCGGACAGCGCCTCGATGACGGGGCGCCTGGCCACGGCACGCGCAGGCCACCACGAGGCGCCGAGCGCGGTCAGGATCGCCATGATCACGCTAGCGATCACCGCCCACCAGGGCAGGGCGAACGGGTCGTACCGATGACCGACGACCCCCTCGAAGGCCGGGGTCAGCGCAAACCACGCGGCAAGCCCGAGCGCCGCCCCGGACATCGCACCCACGATGCCGACCGCTGCCCCGTTGGACAGCATGACCCGTCGCACTTGCCGGTCGGTGGCGCCGATCGCGCCGATCATGCCGAGAGCACGCAACCTGCGCTGCGCCATCACCGTGAATCCGGCCACCGACAGCAGCCCGATGAAGGTGAGCCCGATCGTGGCCAGCAGTAGGACCGCGAGCGCCTGGTTACGCTGCTGCTGCGCCGCGTGGGCGCCGGAGGACATGATGCCCTCGACGGTCCCGGCCGGTGGATGGAAGTTCATCACCTGCGCGCCACTGCCGTCGAAGAGCAGGCTCACGCTCGACGGGGAGCCGACCTCACCAGGAGCCACCAACCCGAATGCGTCCTGCAGGTCCTTGGGGTCCTCGACGATTCCGACCACTCGCAGCGTCCGCCCGTCCACCGACCAGGATGAGCCGATCTTCAGAGTGAACGTCGTCGCGATCGCCGTGGTGACCGCCGCCTGGGCAGGGCCTGTCGGGTAGCTGCCGGAGACCAGTCGCAGCATCGGTTTGCTGAATACCCCGTGCGGGTCCTGGGCGCGCAGGTCCACTGGCGAAATCGACCCCGGCACCGGCACGCCGACGTGGGCGATCGCCTCCACGGTGCCGAAGCTCTGCCGGGCAGCAGCGACGTCGGCAGCGACGCCGTTCGGACCTGGATTGGCGATGTCGATACGCGCATCGGCTGTGCCGAACACACCCTGGTCGGTGCCTTGCACGTTGACGACGAGCCCGAGCCCAACGGTGGTGGCTGCAACCGCGACCGTCAGCAAGCTGACAACCAGCACTTGCTGGCGCCATTCGCGGCGAAGCAGCCGCCATGCCCAGCGGCGGATCGCGCGGCGCGCCGGAGCCCCGCCACGTGCCGGAGGCGGCGCTAGAACCGGGGGCGGAAGTCGGGCAACGGTCGTGCTCATCGCGCCCGATCCGCATCCAGCAGCGACTCCGGCCCCTCTGCTCGGGCCGTTTGATCGACGACCCGCCCGTCACGCAGGAACACCACCCGATCAGCCCACGACGCCAGCTGCGCGTCGTGGGTGACCACGACACCTGCCACGCCGCCCTCACAGGTCTCGCGGACCAGGCGCATCACCGCCTCACCGTTGACCGAGTCCAGGGCGCCGGACGGTTCGTCTGCCAGCAGCAGGTGCCGCTCGCCGACCACCGCGCGGGCAATCGCCACCCGCTGCCGCTCGCCGCCGGACAGTTCGTCGGGGAACCTGTCGGCCCGCTCGACCAGCCCGAGCCGGTCCAGGGTGGCCAGCGCGGCGATCCGGGCCGCCTTGCCCGTCGTGCCGTCGAGCTCCAGGGGCAGCGACACGTTCTCCGCGGCGGTCAACCCGGCGAGCAGATTGAAGTCCTGGAAGACGTAGCCGATCGCGCGGCGCCGCAGCGCGGCCCGCTCACTGCGCGACAGCCGCGACAGCGGTACACCGCCGACGGTCACCTCCCCGTCGGAGGGCTCCTCCAGGCTGCCGGCGATCGTGAGCAGCGTGCTCTTACCGGAGCCGCTGGGTCCCATCACCGCAACCAGTTCACCGGGCTCGACCGTCAGGTCCACCTCAAGCAGCGCACGGACCTCGGTGGGGCCGCTGCCGTACACCTTGCTCACGTTGGTCAGTTGTAGCGCGCTCATCGGCGTACCTCTGCCTGGCGCGTCGGGGCCGGTTCAGGCAATCGCGATGGGGCGACGGGGGTCTGCGCGGTACCAGTACGGCGCAGCCGGGCGTCGGCGGCATCCAGCCAGCGGATCACCGAGTCGAGCCGGAACAGCTCGGCGTCAACAACCAAAGCCAGGCTCACCTCGTCCGGACCGGCGTCGCGCTTGATCCGGGTCCATTCCTGCATCAGTTCGACAATGTGGCGCCGGTGCGCCTGGATCACATCGTGGACGTCCACTCCCGGAACCCGGCTCGCGACCAACACTTTGATGACCAGCTCGTCGCGGGGCGGGGCGCTGAGATCCGGCGGGGTGCGAAGCCACGCGTCCAACTCGGTACCGCCGTCAGCGGTGAGGCGGAACGACTTCTGCGGTCCGACCTCCCCCTCACCGTCCGACTCGATCAGACCGTCCCGTTCGAGACGCTGCAGCGTCGTATACACCTGACCGACATTGAGCGGCCACACCTCACCAGTGCGCTGCTCGAACTCGTCGCGCAACTGCAGCCCGTACTTCGGCCCCTCGCTCAACAACGCCAACAACGCGTGCCGGACACTCATTCGCCCTCAACCCCTCGATCCTCGCTATACCCGGTATATATACCAGGTATAGAGGCCATCAGACAAGGCTCCGGCAACCTGCCATCACACCATCCGCCATTCCGCTGCACCCAGATCGCGCAGAGCGAGCCGGTGGGTCTCAATAACCTCGGCTCGCACGAATCGGCACGTCGTCAGCCCGTCCGAAACCGAGAACAGCCGGTATCTAACGGGACAGCGCCAGTGCCGCAAACGCCGAGACCTCACAGGCGCGGCGCGCCAGGGCCGCAGCGGCCACCACAGTTGGGGTCTCGTCGAAACTTGAACCAAGTTGCTTCCCACAGTTTGTGGGTACTGACATTTCGGTGACATTGAGGCCGCCCAGACAGTCCCACTAGACGCGGAAACCTTATACTATAAGGCATTCATGGGTGGAGCTGAGGGGACTCGAACCCCTGACCCCCACACTGCCAGCGGGGTGTTTCAGGTTCAACGGCCCTTTGTTTGCTGAGCCCTACGCGATAGACTCCCTTGTATAGCTGGGAATCCTGTCGATCCGTGTCATCTGATGCCATCCCGTGTCAGGTCGTGGCGGAGGGTCGCGGGGTCAAATCAGGGTCAACGCCGGCAGTCAGCACCTGCGGCGGCGACTCCGGGATTGAGGGTAGTCGGTGGGTCAGTCACGCAAACGTCTCGGCGCAGACGGGAAGCCCCGCTACACCGCCTACTACGACGACGTCACCGGCCGGCGCCGATCGGCCGGCAGCTTCGCCAGCCGACGCGACGCGGACAAGGCGTGGCAGCGAGCCGAAGC
This sequence comes from Jatrophihabitantaceae bacterium, assembly GCA_036833255.1. Classification (GTDB taxonomy): domain Bacteria; phylum Actinomycetota; class Actinomycetes; order Mycobacteriales; family Jatrophihabitantaceae; genus QHCC01. The sequence goes on along the minus strand of DAITQD010000001.1, from coordinate 2,581 downwards.
CCACACCTCGCAGGGCCGCAACGCCGACACCGGACGCAGCCGGCAGATCCTGTCCCGCTACGTCGAGGACGAATGGTTTCCCAACCACCAGATCGAGCTGACCACCCGGCAGAACTACCGCTACGTCCTGGACAAACACATCCTGCCCGCGTTCGGTGGCTACAAGATGATCGCGATCCAGCCCGCCGACATCCGCGCCTGGCTCACCACGTTGAAAGACGCCGGGGTGAAGCCGGCCACGATCAAGTACTGCCTGTCCGTGTTGAGCGCGATCTTCACCACGGCGTTCAACGACCAGATCACCACCCTGCACCCCTGCGCCGGCATCAAGGCCCCGACCGTCCCGAAAGCGCAACGGCGCATCATCACCCCCGAGCAGTTCACCCTCATCCACGCCGCCTTGCCCACTCCTGAGGTGCGGTTGCTGGTCGAGACCGACATCGAAACTGGGCTGCGCTGGGGTGAACTCGTCGAGCTGCGGGTCCACGACCTCGACCTCGCTCACGGTCAGCTCGTCGTGTCCCGGGTTGTCATCGAGATCGTCGCCAAGTTCCACCCCGACGGGCAACGGTTCCTGATCAAGAACTACCCCAAAGACAAACAACCACGTCGCCTCGGCCTCAGCAGCCACATCCGTGACCTGCTCGCCGCCCACGCCGCCAGCAAGGCGTCAGACGATCTACTGTTCGCCGCGCCACCAGCCGTGAGCCTGCATCGGCGACCGGATATCCCCGCCGACCTGGACGTCCTCGGGCTGACCGACCCCACATCAACCGGACGCACCTACCGCCACGGCACGCTGTCGGGCTACTCCGCCGGCGGCTGCCGATGCGAGCACTGTCGCGGCGCCTACGCGACCTACCGCGCGAACCGTCGAGCCACCGGCGCCGACCCCGCCCGAACCTCCCGGACCCTCGACACCGACCGGCACATCCCCCGTGCCTGGTTCCGCCGACAGATCTGGAACCCTGCCCTCGCCCAGGCCGGGCTTCCGTTCCACGTCCGTGTCCACGACCTACGCCACGCCCACGCCTCCTGGCTGCTCTCCGGCGGCGCCGACCTGCAGAGCGTGAAAGACCGCATGGGCCACGCCCGGCTCACCACCACCGAGCAATACCTCCACACGCTCCCCCACGCCGACGCCGCCGCGGTTGCCGCGCTGGACAGCATTCGCAATAGAAGTACGTAACGATCACCGGCACCCATCGCCACCCCGACAGGAACGTTCATCGCGAGGCGCCCGGCCGTCGTCGTCACGGTGAACCCTCCGGACGCAGCGCGTCCGGTCGTCAGCCAGCCCTACTGTGTCTGAATCGCGCGCGGCGCCAGCAATGTGTCCGCCCACAAAGGCTAACTGTGGTGGCTCGGGCGCCATCGCGTGCAGAACTTGAAACTTACATGTAGTGTAGTTTTCATGCAGCAGCGCGGTTTGGATGTTCTCTACGACCAGGCGGAGTCCCACGGCGGGTATTTCACCACCCGGCAGGCCGGGCAGGCTGGTATCTCAACGAGGTTGCTCACCTACTACACAGCAGCCGGGGACATCGACAGGGTCGCGCACGGCGTCTACCGGTTGGCCAGATTCCCGCCGCACCGTTTCGGTGATGCGATCGCGGCGACATTGTGGGTGGGGCCGGGCAGCGCGGTCAGTCATGACAGCGCCCTTGCCGTGTACGGGCTCGGCGCCTCGATGCCGACGGTCGTGCACGTGTCGGTGGCTCGCCCGTTTCGCGGATCACGCGACGGTGTTGTCGTGCACGTCGCGCCGCTTGCGCCCGAGGAGACAACGGTGTGGGACGACGTTCCGGTCGTCAGCGTCGCCCGCGCGCTCGTTGACGTTGCCACCGACGTCGACCCGTCACTAGCCAGCGACGCCGCACAAGATGCGATACGTCGAGGTCTGATCACGCCCGACCGAATGTCGACCTACCTCAGCGGGCACCCAGACAGACAGCGCCTCACCCGCCTGCTGCTGCCCGCGACGGAGCAGAGCTCCGCATCGTGACTGCACGCTATGAGCACCCGCATTCGCTGCGGCGTGCGCTGGAGGACCGGCTCAAGACCCAAGCACGAACCAGCGGGCTCCCACTGGATCGCCTGCGCAAGGAGGCCGCGTTCGAGCGGCTGCTCGCCCGGTTCGTCATCGCCGCGCCAGAAGGCAGTTGGGCACTCAAAGGTGGTCTGGCGATGCTGGCACGAGTCGGAGCCCACGCACGCACACGGCCGATGCCGACACCACCTGGCGTGCCGACGCCGACCAGTTGCAGGACACGCTCGCTCGCGCCGCCGGAATTGACCTGGCAGATCACTTCGAGTTCCTGATCGGGTCACCCAGCAGCCTGCACGGTGAAGGACCCGAAGGCGGCGCGCGGTTTCCAATCGAGTCCCGGCTCGCCGGACGGTTGTTCGAGCCCATCCGGCTCGACGTCAACCTCTCCGCCAGTGACCCGCGGCCCGTCGAAGCGCTGCGTCTGCGCAATCATTTCGAGTTCGCCGGCCTGCCCGATGTGGTCGTGCCCGCGATCAGCAGCGGACAGCAACTCGCCGAGAAACTGCATGCCTACACCCGCGACTACGCCAC